>CAMDBQ010000166.1 GCA_945889365.1 Legionella genomosp. 1
ATACCTGGAATTAACACCACAACCAGTAACGCTACGCATACCAACAACAGCGGTACACTACACTTTTCCCACGTGCTACTATCAACACGCATGACCATAACGGCAGCTAAAAAACCCAAAAATAAATAACATGCCTGGCGAATTAAGAAATGGAAGGGTTGATGAAAATATTTGGTCGATACCATCACGGAACTGGATGCAACCATCATCAGCCCTATTATCAGTAAACCAATCACGGCAACCATCAACCATTTGTCATAGAGAGAGACGGGCTTTTGCGCGGCTTTTCCGCGGGGGTGATATTGCACGGTACTCACAGTGCATTTACCACTGATGCAAATACTTCGCCACGATGATTAAAATCACGGAACATATCCAGACTAGCGCAAGCCGGTGACAATAAAACCACATCGCCTGGTTTAGCCTGCAGCCTGGCCATGTTGACGGCTACATCCAGAGATGGTGCGCGCAGTACTTGCACTGAATCAGTCAAGGCTTGTTCCATCTTGTCTGCATCTTCACCAATTAAGACCACTGAGCGGACATAGTCTGCCATGGGTGTGCGTAACTCTGTAAAATCAGCCCCTTTTCCTTGGCCTCCTGCGATCAAAACAATCTTTCCTTGCATGGAACCTCCTATTCCTGAAATGGCCGACATGGTCGCGCCAATATTCGTACCCTTGGAGTCGTTAATCCAATCGACCCCATTAAGTGTTCTAACCCATTGGCTGCGATGTGGTAAACCTGCAAACTGCTGGAGCACATCAATCATATGCGGTAAAGATATGCCTGCGGCTTGCGCTAATGCACATGCAGCAAGGGCGTTTGACCAATTGTGTCGACCTTTGATTTTTAGGGCGTCTACAGGCATTAGTTTTTCTTGGCCGTAGGCAAGATAATAGGTATTTTTTTCAGCGAGTAAGCCCCAATTGTTGCCGATTGGAACATCCAGTCCAAAGCTGCTTATGTGTTCATCTGACTGTATGCTACCTGTAGGTGCGGTAAGGTTGTCTTCGCGATTGTACAATAGGTACTTGGTTTGATGGTACACGCGCTGTTTTGCTTGTGTATAAGCGTCTATACTATGATGCCGGTCCAAATGGTCTGGCGTAACATTCAAGATGGTCGCAGCAACTGGGGCTAATGAATAGGTCAGATCCAGTTGAAAGCTGGATAACTCCAACACCCACAAATCATAAGTCACACCATCGTCAAACAAATCCAGTACGGGCGCGCCAATATTTCCGGCAACAGCAACTGATAAACCGGCTGCTTTGGCCATTTCACCAACCAGTGTGGTCACAGTTGATTTACCGTTCGTACCCGTTATTGCAATGACGGGCACATGAATTTCTCGAGCGAGGCATTCTATGTCTCCAAAGATGGGGATGCCTTTCGCAGCGGCTTCTTGCATGACGGGGTGATCTAGTGCCACGCCAGGACTACTGATAATGCCGGTTAGTTGATTATACAGTGTTGGAGGAAAAGTTGAGGAATGGACATCCACGCCTGGAAATTCTTCATTGAATTCCGTCAAACCAGCCGGCGATGATCGCGTATCAAAAACAACAAACGACTGGTTGCGTTGCTGCAGAAAACGCGCAATAGAGTGCCCTGTTTTTCCAAGTCCAACGATTAAATAGAGCGATGAGTCCATGGTTATATCATCCTTAACGAAGCTTTAGCGTCGCCAAACCACATAATACAAAAATAATGGTGAGGATCCAAAACCGTACAATAACCTTCGGTTCAGACCAACCTTTTAATTCGAAATGATGATGCAATGGCGCCATACGAAATAATCGTTTGCCACCGGAGTATTTAAAATACCCCACTTGCAAAATAACAGAAAGGGTTTCAATCACAAACAGTCCACCCATGATAACTAACACCAACTCTTGTCGCACAACGATCGCTACCATACCTAATGCGGCACCTAGTGCCAAAGAGCCAACGTCACCCATAAAAATTTGAGCGGGATAACTGTTGTACCAAAGAAAACCAAGCCCTGCGCCTAAGATTGAAGCACAAAAAATGGTTAATTCTCCCGTGTTAGGGACAAATGGGATTGCCAGATAATGAGCATAGACGGCATTGCTGGATGCATAAGTAAACACACCCAATGCCCCGGCGACCATGGCGATGGGCATGATCGCCAAACCATCCAGTCCATCGGTCAAATTCACGGCATTACTGCTACCCACAATCACAAAATAAGCCAAAATAGGGAATAATATACCTAGATTGATTAAACAGGTTTTACAAAAGGGTATGGTTAACTGTGTGTGGATCGGCAGACTGGAGTTAGCATATAGATACAGTACGGCTGCTATCGCTATGACGGATTGCCAAAAAAATTTCCACCGTGCAGGCAAGCCTTTGCTATTTTTCAACACCAACTTACGGTAATCATCTACCCAGCCTACGAGGCCAAAACTTATAGTGACAATCAAAACCAGCCATAAATTTGCCTGGCGCAAATCACCCCATAGTAAGCAGCTGACTATGACGCCCAATAGAATCAATACGCCGCCCATGGTTGGCGTGCCTGCTTTTGCCAAGTGGGTCTTAGGGCCGTCATCACGCACCATTTGTCCGATTTGTAAGTTTCGTAGCCAACGAATCATTAGCGGACCACAAATAAGACTGACCAGCAAGGCGGTTAGAGCAGCCAGTATTGAGCGAAACGTCAAGTATTGGAATACTCTAAAACCACTATATTGAGCTTGTAATAATTGTGTGAACCAGTAAAGCATATTATGTCTACCTGATGAGTGATTTTAAAAGGCCGCAGTATAGCCGTCTTTGGCGAAAAAATGTAGGGCTAGCAGCGCTTGCCCCTACACTGCGTTCACAAAGACGGCACCAGTAACTGCCGCACAATATTTTCCATCGCACTTGATCGCGATCCTTTCACCAAAACTGTAGTATGAGAATCCAATTTTTTCAATAATACTTGCGCAAGTGTTTCTTGGTCTGGAAAATGTTGCCCGCCCGCTCCAAATGCTTGTGTGGTCAATTCACTATATTTGCCGCATGTCATGAGGCTATCAATACCGTGATTGCGCGCAGCCACGCCGACTTCTTGATGATGCTGTTCACTCCATGCACCCAATTCACCCATGTCGCCAAACACAAAAATACGTTGACCCTTCCGCGCCGCCAATACATCAAGAGCGGTCAGGACAGAACGTAGATTTGCATTATAGGTATCATCGATGATCAATGCGTTGTTTTTTCCTGGCAGGCACGTCATGCGCCCTGCCACACCTGAAAACCGAGATAATCCTGCTGCGATGGCAGGCAACGAAATACCCAGTGCATGTGTGCATGCTGCTGCGGCTAAGGCATTACTCACGTTATGTGCCCCGGGAACGGCCAACTGAATCTGCGCCGCCCCTTCGGGCAAAACCAACGTAAATTGCGCACAACCATCCGCATTAAGGGTCACATTATGTGCGTGAATGGTTGCTGGATGTTTAGCTGAAAATCGCACGATTTTTTTATTCGTCAGCAATGAATCCCAAAAATTCGCATACGCATCATCATCATTGATTACCGCTGTTCCACCTGCAGCAAGCCCCTCATGAATTTCACCTTTGGCAAGTGCCACACCATCTATTGAACCAAATCCCTCAATATGTGCCGGTGCAATATTATTAATGAGTGTGACCTGAGGCTGCACCACTTTGACCGTGTGTGCAATGTCCCCACGATGATTTGCACCCAACTCGAATACAGCGTAACGATGTTCGGGTTGCAACTGCAAAACACTCATGGGCGCGCCGATGTGGTTATTTAAATTACCTGGCGTAGCAAATGCGGGTTTCGGGAGAATAGAAGCAATCATGTCTTTAACGGTGGTTTTGCCATTACTGCCCGTCAAGGCAACCACTGCACAATCCAACTGCCGACGATGGTATGCGGCAATGGTCGCCAGGGCATTCAGCGTGTCAGAAACAACCAACTGCGGAATGGCAACATCTGCACGCACCTGGCTGCACACGATGGCAGCGGCGCCTTGCGCCACTGCGTCGTGAATGAATTCATGCCC
>CAMDBQ010000167.1 GCA_945889365.1 Legionella genomosp. 1
GTGTCCTGGAGCTGGATGGGGCTATCTATGCCGATATGGTCGGCTCTTTATTTTGCTACGATGCTTTTGGCGAGTGCGGTTGTTTGTTGGGCTGTTGGCCGTCGTTTGACGGAGATTGAATCCAAGTGATGGGTTCATTTCGTTGTGAAGTTATTCATCGCCATGCGTATACCAAGGCACGTATCACCCGCGTGACTACGCCACATGGCGAATTTTTAACACCCGTGTTTATGCCGGTCGGTACGCGTGCAGGGGTAAATAATATGATGCCAGCAGAATTAGCTGATGCGGGCAGTCAAATTATCTTAGGTGGCAATACCTATCATATGCTTTGCGCCCCAGGAATGGAGGCCATTGAGCAGGCGGGCGGTATGCATAAATTTATGGGTTGGCATGGCCCCATGTTAACTGATAGTGGTGGTTTTCAAGTTTTTAGTTTATCAAAAAATAAAAAAATCTGTACTATCGATGAAGAAGGCGCTCATTTTACCATCCCAGGTACAGAACGTTTGATTCACATGACGCCAGAAATGTCGTTAGCGACGCAGAAAATTATTGGAGCCGATATTATCATGGCCTTCGATCAATGCACGCCTGACGATTGTACCCATGAACAGGTGCGGCACATCATGACGCGCACCCATCGCTGGCTTGGGCAATCTATTACGTATCATCAACAACACCCCACTTCACGTTATGGCGCGCCACAATCGCTGTTTGGTATTGTTCAAGGGGGTGTTTATCAAGATTTACGCCGAGAAAGTGCTGATTTTGTGGCTAAAATGAATACGGATGGTATAGCCATTGGTGGAGAAACCATTGGTTTTGATATGCCTGCAACAGTCGAAGTTATTACTTGGGTTAGAGAGTTTTTACCAGAAAACAAGCCGCGATACACCATGGGTGTAGGTATGTCGCCACAAGACTTGCTGGATGTGGTGGCCGAGGGAATTGATATGTTTGATTGCGTGGCGCCTACGCGTAACGCTCGTCATGGGGCATTGTACTGTGGTGAGATTGTTGCTGATGGTCATTGGTTAAAATTTGCCAGTGAACATGATAATGCGCGCATTCAAATTAAAAAGGCGTGCTTTGCTAATGACATGTCACCCATAATGGCTAGTTGTGATTGTTATACTTGCAAACATTATTCGCGTGCTTGTATGCACCATTTGTTCAAACAAAAGGCGAATTTATTTACGGCACTAGCCAGTATTCATAATGTTCACGTTTTACATGATGTGTGTGCTAAAATGCGCGCTTTAATAAGTATGAATTAATTTAGGAGATAACATGATTTTAATTAACACGTCCAGAGGCGATATTCGCTTGAAACTGGATGAAGAAAACACACCTAATACAGCAGCAAATTTTCTTGCTTATGTACGCAGTGGGTTCTACAACGATACTATTTTTCATCGTGTAATTGACGGTTTTATGGTTCAGGGTGGCGGTTTAAATGCGCACATGGAAAATAAGCCGAATGAAAAACCCATTAAAAATGAAGCCAAGTCAGCCATGATAAATACACGTGGCACGGTTGCAATGGCTAGAACCAATGATCCCCATTCAGCTACATCACAGTTTTTCATTAATGTTGCAGATAATGCCTTTTTGAACTTCAAAAGTGAGCAAGCGGACAGCTTTGGTTATTGCGTGTTTGCTAAAGTGGTTGAAGGTATGGACGTGGTTGATCTAATAGCAAAAGTTAAAACGGGTCAACGCAGTGGACATGGTGATGTTCCGGTTGAAGACGTTGTTATTCACGCGGTTACTGAAGTCGAGTGAAAATAATTAGTCAAGTTAGTGAAGCGCGTGATTTTTTTGCAACAAGGAAAAGTTGTCGCCTACCCAACTGAGGTTGTTTATGATTTACGCAGGCTGAGTCAGCCGAGTAGCATATTTGATGTCCGGACCGGAGCTCGGTTGCGATAATGGTTAACGGGCAGCTTTAAGCAACTTGGACTCATATGTTAAGGTTCCCTTAAGGTTTGGCCTGTAAAATTGAAACACTATGCATAAAAAGGACCCAAATGAGTCATAAAAAACATGTGTTGACCATTTTTAGCCTGACAATGATTACGGTAGGCTCAGTTGACAGCATCCGAAATTTACCTGCCACTGCATTGTTTGGTAGTCAGTTGATCGCGTTTTTTATCTTGGGCGCGCTATTTTTTCTGATTCCTACTGCCCTCGTGTCCGCAGAACTTGCATCTGGATGGCCTAAACAGGGTGGTGTTTATATTTGGGTTAAAGAAGCCTTTGGCAAACAAGTTGGCTTTCTTGCGATTTGGCTGCAATGGATAGAAAACGTCATTTGGTATCCCACTATTTTATCGTTTGTCGCAGGTACGATTGGTTATTTAATTAACCCAACGTTGGCTGGCAATCCATATTTTCTTTGCTTTGTCATTATCAGCTCTTTTTGGGCTGCGACACTGGTTAATTTACGTGGCATGCAATCCTCAGCGCTGCTCAGCAATATTTGTGCTATTTCCGGGTTATTGTTGCCTATGGCCTTAATCATTGGTCTGGGAGCTGTCTGGCTCCTCGGTGATAACACGGTACAAGTTCAGTTTGATGCACAAAGTATGTTGCCTCATTGGCATGATCGATCAAAGTGGGTGGCATTGACCGGAATTATGATGTCATTCTGTGGCATTGAAATAGCTACGGTTCATGCGAACGATGTTGACAATCCACAAAAAGCGTTTCCTCGCGCTCTGGTGTATTCAGTGGGCATTATATTAAGTACTCTCATCCTCGGATCATTGGCTATTGCCGTTGTATTGCCCCATCAGGATATTAATCTAGTAGCGGGTATTATGCAGGCTTTTGATGCGTTTTTTGCACGTTATCATCTGCTGTGGTTAATGCCGGTGGTTGCCGTTATGTTGGTGATGGGCGGCTTGGGTGGCGTGAGTAACTGGATCATTGCGCCAACCAAAGGTTTGTTGGTTGCAGCACAGGATGGAAATTTGCCACCCAGCTTTCAACGCATCAATAAACAAGGCGCGCCCGTGGTCATGTTGGTAGGGCAAGCCATTATCGTGACCGTCTTGTCTGCACTGTTTTTGTTTATGCCCAGTGTGAATGGTTCTTACTGGCTGCTGACCGCATTAGCGGCACAATTGTATATGCTAATGTATTTGTTGATGTTTATTGCCGCGATTAAATTACGCTTGACAGCCCCTGATCACCATCGTGCATTCCGTATTCCTGGTGGTTTGGCGGGCATGTGTACCGTCGCAGGTATTGGAATGGTCGGTGTATTGACTACATTAGTAGTCAGCTTTATACCGCCAGACGGCATCAACGTGGGCAGTATTGCGCGCTATGAATCCAGTTTAGTTGTGGGCTTGCTAATCATGTGCGCGCCCCCATTTATTACAGGCTGGTTAAAATCTCGCCTTGAAAAGCCAATTATTGCAGAGCCAGCATAACGTGTTACACGACATCCTCATGCGTTTATCAGCCCGCCTGCCTGAGTTGGAATGGAAACTGAGCCGACTCGGCAAGGGAATCAACCCCAAGTTGTTACCCGACGGGCTGTTTCGCAGCCAACTAGAATTGACTTCACAAACGTGCATTGACGAAATAAAAGCCGATATTCAGGCAATAAAACTACAAAACAACGAACAAAGCGCGCATTATCTAGCTGAAAGAGTCGGGAAAAAAATTAATGTTTTGGTTAGATTATGTCAGCATGATCCTGATAAAAACAAACCAGACCGTCAGGTTAATTTCGGTGTGCAGGCGATGGGCACACGTCAACAATGGTTACAAGCTATGCAACGTGATATTGATACGCTTGTAGCCCAACATCAAGCCTTAGCTACAACACTCACTACATTGCAGACTGAGAATAACACGCAAGCTATTCTGAATTTGCAAATTGAACTGGGCAACGCGGAACGTCGTTTGACGCTGGCAAAAGAGACACTAGCACGTTCGACAACGTTCTGAAATGAGATACCCTTCAAACGCCCGTAAGATTGCTGTATTTTGCGCCTCCTCAGGGCGAACGGATCTTGGGGTGTTGGGATT
>CAMDBQ010000168.1 GCA_945889365.1 Legionella genomosp. 1
TAACATCACTATGCAAACGCTGTTCATGTGTAAATTCACCACATAACGGATTGGAAAGATAAGCACGAGCCCCATTTTCAGCTGCAATCTTGCCGTCAAATGTTTGAGCCAGTTTAACCGTGACCCAAGGTTTATGTGTGAATGTCCAATGGCGGTAACTTTGATAAAATCGATCGGTTTCAGGCAATGGGTGATGCACGACATCAATACCCTCCGCCTTTAACAAAACCGGCGTATTGTTAGCGCTCACCACAGGATTGGGGTCAGAATAGGCATAAACCACCTGCTTGACGCCATGTTTTATCAGTGCATCAACGCAAGGCGGGGTTTTGCCCCAATGATTGCAAGGTTCTAGCGTGACATATATAGTTACATCAGGACAATCTTTTTGAATTTGGGCTAATAATAAAACTTCCGCGTGCGGGGTTCCTGCTCCACGATGCCAAGATTGTGCTATAATTTTGCCATGTTGCACTGCAACCGCACCGACACTGGGATTGGGAGCACAAAAACCGCGTCCAAACCTGGCTTGTTCGAGGGCGGCAAGCAGAAACTGTTTATGCATTGTTTAGTCACGCATTAAAAATATGTGCGTAGGATAACAAATTATTCAATTTTTGAGTAGGCCTAATGACCTTGTTAACCATACAAACTGCACAAAAGCGATTAATTAGCTTCATGATGAGCGTCCTGCTAATAGTGCCAGGGCAATTATGGGCGTTTTCACCCTATTCAAACAATGAGCTGGATCAATTGGAAAAACAATTTATTCAGGAAATCAATCAATCCGACAGCGTAATCCGTATTCCGCTTGCCAATCAGTATATTAATCATTTAGGTCAAACATTGGCGCTCCATGGACAACTGCCAGCGCCGGTGTTTTTTATTGTAAAATCAAGTGAGATCAATGCGTTTGCAGGCCCCGGCGGTTATATTGGTGTCAATTCACAACTGATCCTGGCCTCAGATAATGAAAGTGAATTAGCCGCGGTAATGGCGCATGAAATGGCCCACGTTCGCCAACATCATCTCTACCGTATGATTGAACATGAAAAACAAATGCACATCCCTATGCTGGCCAGTATGCTCGCATCCATTGCGTTAGGTGTCATCAACCCTGCATTGGGCAGCGGTGCACTCATGGGTTCATTAACTGGATTTGCCCAAGATAATATCAATTTTGTCCGTTCCAATGAAAAAGAGGCCGATCGTATTGGCATTGATATGTTAATTAAATCCGGCTTAGACCCACGCGGCATGGCGGGTTTCTTCAAAAAAATGCAACAAAGTACACGTTATTATTACTCAGACAACGTACCGGCCATTTTACGCACCCACCCCATGGATGACGACCGGATCGCCGAAGCGGAAAATCGCAGTTTGCATCTAATAAAGAAAAACTACCCCGACAATCTGGATTATCACTTATTCAAAGAATTAATTCGAAACACAGCAACTCAAGATAGCAAGCAATTGCTCGGCTATTATCCACAGGAATGCGTGAAGCACAATAGTCATGCGGCATGTGAATACGGTTATGTGTTAACACTCATGGCAGTTAATCAATATCAACAAGCTAAAGCACACATCACTCCATTACTGAATCAAGATCATGATAATTTATTTTATGCGGTAGCCATGGCTCAAGCTGAAAGTGGCAATCAAGAGTACGCTAGCGCATTAAGTCGTTTAAATGAGTTACAACAAAATTACCCAGGGAATTATGCAGCCATAGTCGAATACTCCCAAGCGTTAATGGCCGCCAACAAACCTGAACTAGCCGCCAGCGCCCTGCTTAAAGGCAGTCGGCAATTTAAAGACGACTTGCCCATCTGCCAACATCTGGCGCAAGCCCAAGCTGAAAGCCATCATAAAGACTACGCTTATTTCACTCTGGCCCAATGCTATATGTTGCAAGGCGAAAACCGTGCGGCTATGAGTAAATTAAAATTAGCTAAAACATTGGTTGGCAAGGATCAGTATTTGCTGGCCAGGATTAATGCCAGGATGGATGATATTAAGGGAATGTCGGAGAAATAGGTTAGGTGATTTATGTGCGGTTTCCTTGATCACAATCAGCGGTTCAGGGGGATACTCCGATGCGAATACAGCCGTGGAGTGCGGTAACTGGTGCCGAAGGAATGCTGTACCGTCGGCCGATGGAACGTCTTGCGTGACGAGTGTGCACTAAGTTAATCGTTTCCGCGATCTTCCGAGCCGCGCGCCACGCGCCCTTACCTCAGAGATGGTCGATGATTTCAGTTCACTGATTATTCAAACTGCGATACAATCCCGAAATCTAAATTTAATTGCGGGAACACCACAACATGACTGCCTTGAAACGACTTCTTTCAACTGAACTTCCTGAACATATCGGTAAAGCTGTGCGAGTCCGCGGTTGGATTCATGCTGTACGTTCTTTGGGTAAAATTCATTTTCTGATTATTCGTGATAGAAAAGGTTTGAGCCAGGTGGTTATTCAAGACAAGGCTGAATATCAAAAAATAAAGGACTTGCAGGTGGGTTCTGTGCTCACGATATTAGGTGAGGTGTCCGGTAATCCTCAAGCTAACATGCACGTCGAGATCATTAATCCGGCGATTACAGTTGAAGTTGCCATTCATGATGCCCCTGCAATTGAATACACAAAACAGGACATTCCATCTGAACTGGATTTTATTTTAGATCACCGGGCTATTTCACTGCGCAATCGAAAAATTCAGGCTGTATTTACCATTCAAGCTGCAATGGCGCATGCTTATCGTCTTTATATGCATGATGTCGTTGATGCAGTTGAGTATTTTTCTCCTAACATTATTGGTGCGTCCAGTGAGGGCGGAGCTGAGTTTTTTAACGTCGATTATTTTGGCTATAGCGCGACTCTGGCTCAAAGCAGTCAGCTGTACAAACAAGTCATGGTGGGCGTTAACGAACGTGTTTTTGCTTTAATGCCATTCTTCCGCGCTGAAAAATCTCACACCACACGCCATTTATCTGAAGGCAAGCAGTTTGAATTTGAGATGGGTTTTTTTGAGCACTGGACCGAGCTCATGGATATTCAGGAAGGTGCAATCAAAGCGATTGTCGCGCATTTGCATGCAACCTGCCCTGCTGAAATTAAAATCCTTGATGATGTGATTATCAAAGCGCCAGAAGATAAAGCGTTCCCAAGACTTACATTTGCGGAAGCACAAGAAATTTACTTTGAACGAACAGGTGTTGATGAGCGAGATAAAGACGATTTAAGTCCTGCTGCTGAAAAAGAGCTTTGCCAATATGCCATTGAAAATCATGGCACTGATCTTGTCTTTATTACCGATTGGAAAACCAGCAAACGACCATTCTATTCTTATCCCAAAGATGAGAACCCTGAGCTGACCAACACATTTGATTTACTATGTGCTGGCACTGAAATTACCTCTGGTGGCCAAAGACGCCATACCCATGCATCAATGCTCGAAGGGATTCATTTGAAAAAAATGGATCCGGCCAGCTTTGAAGATTACCTGAGTATTTTCAAATACGGCATGCCATCGCATGGTGGATTTGGAATGGGCTTTGAACGCTTGACGATGACCATTCTGAAGCTTAAAAATATCCGTGAAGCGTCGCTTTTCCCATCGGATCCGAAACGCATTGCGGGTAATCGAATCAAGGCGCATCTGTTCTTTGGCACTGAAAATATTCGCAATGAAATTATACGTCTTCTTAAAGATCGCAGGATGCCATTTGAACATAAAATCCACGAGCCAACCCCAACATCAGAAGACTCTGCACGCGTGCGTGGAACGGCTCCTGAAGAAGGCATAAAAGCACTCATTCTTCGAGGCAAACAATCTAAAAAGAATTATCAATTCAATCTTCCGTCAAATCTTAAAGTGGATATGAAACGCGTCGCTGAAATTGTGAAAGAGAAATGTGAATTTGAAGATCCTGCGGTCATCAACGAACGATTCGGTCTCATGATAGGCGGTGTTCC
>CAMDBQ010000169.1 GCA_945889365.1 Legionella genomosp. 1
CACTGCCGCAAATCGTCTGCCTTCATGCTCTTCAATGTATTCAACCTCCACACCAATGCCTTTCAGCTCAGAAATGATCTGGGAACACGTCACATTCTGATGAAATATGTGTGCAAACCGATCCGCTAATGCTCTCTGCGTGGGATTCAATCGACCATTGCGAGAACTAAACGCCAGTCCACTGGATTCACGTACAGTTGGGCAGGTGATAATGTCAATATCCATGAAAAACGCAGTGCTCATGTCGCGGATTAATTGGAGTTGCATGTAATCTTTTTCACCGAAATAGGCGCGGGTAGGTTTGGCGAGATTTAAGAGCTTCATCACGACGGTCAATACACCCTTGAAATGACCAGGTCTATGCAGACCTTCCATCTGTTTTGAATACTGATTCTCATCAATTTGATAGCGAAACCCATCGGCATAAATGGCTTTCTCATCCGGCAACAGGCAATAATCCACTCCTGTACTGGCTAGCAACTCAAGATCTTCATCTAGCGTACGCGGATAGTGCTTAAAATCAGCTTGCTGATTGAACTGCGTTGGGTTAATAAAAACACTGGCTATAGTGCAATCATTTTCCTGTCGGCTGGTAGTGAATAATGATCCGTGGCCGATATGTAAATTACCCATCGTGGGCACGAAGCCTATTGAGAGATCTGCGGGCAGGGCTTTTCGCACCTGCCGCCACTCGTCAAGATTATTATAAATTTTCAAAATGCATGATCCATGGTTGGAAAGTATGCCTGATGGACGTCACTCGTATAAGCGTTGATGCCAGCAAGTAGATGGGCTTTTCCCTCGGCAAATTGTTTTACAAAACGGGGTTTGAATTCGGTTTGCAAACCCAACATGTCATGCCAAACCAACACTTGCCCATCGGTATCAGCACCTGCGCCAATGCCAATCGTTGGAATACTTAATGCATCAGTGATTGTTTTTGCCAATTGAGCGGGAACGCATTCAATCACCAAAGCAAAACATCCGGCTATTTCTAGCTCTCGTGCTTGTTGCACTAGCTGTTCGGCTTGTTCTTGTTCACGACCTTGAATTTTATAGCCACCCAACTGCAGAACAGACTGTGGAGTTAGGCCGATATGGCCCATAATCGGAACGCCAGCCGTGACTAAATGCGCGATGGTTTGACACACATCTGCATCACCGCCTTCAATTTTAACAGCATGTGCACCAGACTGAAGTAATTTTTTTACATTGTGTACGGTGTCAGCAAGAGAAATTCGATGGCACAGAAACGGCAAATCGCTAATTAAAAATTGCCCGGATAATCCGCGTGCAACGGCGGACGTGTGCATTTCCATCATCTCCATGCTCGCCATAATCGTACTGTCATGGCCATGAACAGCCATTGCAACCGAGTCACCAACCAGAACACAGTCTATATTGGATTCAGCAATGATGCGTGCAGAAGGGTAGTCGTAGCAGGTCAGCATACTGATTTTATTCTGCTGCTGTTTTTTACGTTTAAAATCGTGAATTTTCATCATTCCAGGTACCTGTCTCATGGATCAAGTCCTCCAAACTAAAGGTTAATGTTATACGTCACCGCTCAACTATCGAGTCGATGCAGGGTGTATGATAAAAGATGGAGCAATAAATGTCTAACTACTGCCTCGACTATTTGCCCTACTGTAACGGATAACGAGGAGCGTTAAGTTTATTTTCGTTATATAATGAATATCACAATTCAAACGACAGATCACTCATGAATCTAACAGATAAATTAAACACCCCGGGTGAGCATGCGTTTATGTTCCCTGGCACAGTTGGTCAAATCGAAGCGATATTGACCGTTACTGATCATGCCAATCCAGACTACATCGCCATTCTTGGTCACCCGCATTCACTGCAAGGCGGGACGATGCACAATAAAGTGGTTACTACATTGGCGCGTACATTCAAAGCACTCCAAATCGCCAGTCTTCGTTTTAATTTTCGCGGAGTAGGGGAGTCTGCCGGTGTATATGATGCAGGTATAGGTGAAAGTGACGATATGTTGCTTTTGGCACGACAGTGGTTGCAGGAGCTGCCTGAAGCCAAGATTATATTTGCAGGGTTTTCATTTGGCTCTTATGTTGCTTATCGTGCGGCGGCTCAATGCAAGCATGCTTTGCTGATCAGCGTAGCACCTCCGGTACATCATTTTGATTACACTGAATTCACACCTGAGCCTGCGCCATGGTTGGTCGTGCAGGGTGATTTGGATGAAGTCGTATCGATGTCTTTGGTTCAGGATTTTGCTGCACAACACCGGGCAATTGAGTTGTTAACTTTTACGGATACCACTCATTTTTTTCATGGTAAATTGATTCCACTTAAAGAACGCCTGATTGATGCGATCCGTGCCCATGATATTAATTGAAGTCTATAATGCCGCCGTAGTGGGGGGTGAAATTCGTGATGATGAGTTCCAGCGTGACATCATTGCTGATTTACAACGTGTGGCTGATGATATCGTTGTACCTGCGCGGGGGTGGTTTAACTGGGGACGTAAAAAACCTTTGACCGGTGTGTATTTGTATGGACCCGTCGGCGTAGGTAAGACGTATTTGGTGGATTTATTTTATGAATGTGTTCCCGAGCAACATAAAGCACGGTTTCATTTCCATCATTTCATGCAACAAATCGATGCACAATTACGTCTTCTTCAGGGGCAAAAAAATCCGGTGAAACGTATTGCCGCGGATCTGACCAAATCAATTCGTCTGCTTTGTTTGGATGAGTTTTTAGTGCATGACGTAGCTGATGCGATGATTTTGGCTGACTTATTACAAGCGCTGTTTGAGCATGGCATTGTGCTGGTGGCCACGGCAAATACACCACCGGATGATTTATATTTAAATGGCGTACATCGGGAGCGATTTTTACCTGCGATTGCCTCAATCAAACAGCATTGTCAGGTGTTGCGGTTATCCGAAGATCGTGATTACCGTTTAGGGCGAGCGCCGTTAATGCAAGCCTATCTTTCTCCATTGGATGCTGCCGCTCGACAATCGTTAATCAACCAATTTGCAGCCATTGCCAACAATCCAGCCGAGGGCGCGGAGTTAACTGTTCAAAATCGTTTGATCCAATGCGTAAAGTGTAGCGACCAAGCCGTATGGTTTACTTTTGATGTGATATGCAATGTACCGCGTTGCCAATTGGATTATTTGGAGATTGCTGATCGATTCGACACGGTATTTGTAAGTGATATTCCAGAATTAAAACCCGATGATACAGTACGGGCGATTATGTTGATTCATTTTATTGATGTGATGTACGATCGGGGTATACATCTTATTGTTTCCGCAGCCGTTATTGCATCACGATTATATGTCAGCGGTCCAATGATCAAATCGTTTCAACGCACCCTGAGTCGACTGGAAGAGATGCAATCGATAGATTATCTGCAACGGCATGAACACCGCAATTTGAGCAAATTTTAACTATTTTGAGAATGATTATCGATAGCATTTGTGGTATACTCAGTTTTTCTTCTGTCGTTTGGTGTATTTAGATGGTAACCCTTGCTGACCTTATACAAGGTGACCGAGCGCGTTTGGTGACGTTTGGTCAAACGGACATTCAATACCGGCGCAGCCTATTGTCGCTGGGCGTCACGTGTGGCGCCGAAATTCACGTGATACGTGTTGCTCCGTTAGGCTGTCCTGTTCAAGTTGAAGTGCGCGGTACATCATTGACCTTGCGTAAAGGGGAAGCCCGTTATTTACAGTGGGAGCGCGTATGACCCATGTCATGTTGGTTGGTAATCCAAATTGCGGTAAAACCACCTTATTCAATGCATTAACCGGTGATCGCCAACGCGTGGGTAATTGGTCTGGTGTCACCGTTGAGAAAAAATCGGGTGAGTTTACTGTGGATGATCAACTGATTCACGTGACCGATTTGCCTGGTGTATATTCTCTGGTAACGTCTGCAGAGAGCTCAAGTCAGGATGCGCAGATCGCC
>CAMDBQ010000170.1 GCA_945889365.1 Legionella genomosp. 1
TGCTATTCTCGTCGGTGATGGGATGCAAGCGTTTGCAATAGATATCTTATTAACCTATCTCACGCCATTATTACCCTTAGAGCAAGTTATCAAGATAACCCATGAATTAGTCAACGCCAGTGGTATTACGGGTATGGTTAGCGGCCAAAGTCTGGATTTGTCTGAGCTAGGCAATCCAGCCATTACCGAGCAACAATTGCGTCAAATTCACATACTTAAAACCGGCAAACTCATGATGGCATGCATTAACATGGTTTTAGCAGCAGGAAACCCTACCCCGGAAACTGGAAATGCACTACGTGAATTCGCCAAACATTTAGGCCTTGTTTTTCAAATGCAGGATGATTATCTGGATCAATATGGTAGGGCTGATTCATTGGGTAAAGGTCGAGCATCTGATACTGCCAATCAAAAAATAACCTTCGCAAATCTTTATGATAAAGATGAATTATACACGCTAATAACGGAGCATTTTCAACACGCTGAACGTGCACTGGAACCCTTTGAAAAACGTGCTGACAGTTTACGAATGTTAATGCGAAATTTACAACATCGCGGCTAAAACGCTACAAAAAGCAAAAAAAACCTTGACAGACAACGAGCACATCATTAAACTTCCGGTCTCTTTTTGGGGTTATAGCTCAGCTGGGAGAGCGCTTGCATGGCATGCAAGAGGTCGGCGGTTCGATCCCGCCTAGCTCCACCATCATCAGGTTACTGATTGATGGGAAAAACGTTCAAGGTCCCCATCGTCTAGCGGCCTAGGACACTGCCCTTTCACGGCGGTAACAGGGGTTCGAACCCCCTTGGGGACGCCATTTTAGCGTTACAGCAGTAAGAAGTAGAAGTAAAACGTTCCAGGTCCCCATCGTCTAGCGGCCTAGGACACTGCCCTTTCACGGCGGTAACAGGGGTTCGAACCCCCTTGGGGACGCCATTTGCTGGCTCATGTCATCACAATCTTTCAAAAATTGTTCTCGTATTAAATCCAAACAAACGCTCGTGCATACGGTATGCATATTCATCTGTCATATTAGCAATGTAATCACATACCACGCGAAACGCCGCCTGAGCATCACTAGCATCATTAAACAAAACACGGTTCTTATTATCCAATAAACTCCCAGGATTCGAACTAATCGCCTCAAACAGCCTCTGAACGACGGTTTGCCCACCATATTCAAACGTGCGCGCTTCTTGTGAGTCGATTACATAACGATAAACACATTGCATCAAATAATTCAACAATGCCATGGCTTCGGATAACAGTGCCACATTGAATTTCAACAGTTGATTTTCAAAGCCTGCATTCATTACTTTAACTTCAGTGGCTGTAATAAAATAATTTACCATCTCACCTATCGCCTGCTTGCGTAAATGCAAGGCAGGATCAAATAACGAATCCAATAGTTGATCTTGATGTTTGGTTAATGCAGTAGCTGCTAGCAACGCCCTAAACTCTGGCGTATCCAAATGCACTCGATTAATTAGCCGCAGATGAATCGCATCTTCGAGATCATGTACGCCGTAGGCAATATCATCCGCAATATCCATAATGGAGCAATCAAATGTATGGTATGCCGCTTTGCCATGCTTGTTAGCTTGGGGTGTTACGGCCAAGGTCTGAAACAGGGTTCTGTCATCCTCACTAAATGGCGATAATAACCAATCGATTTCTGATTGCTCACAATCAAAATAGGCTTTTGGTGGCAGCCAGTCATTGATACGAATCGTACGATTGTATGATTCTTTGACTGAAGGTAATTGCGTCGCCACGACTTGAGACCAACTCACTGGATACTTGAGAACCCCCAACAACGCACGACGCGTTAAATCAAGACCAAAAGCACCATAACTGGTTTCTACCTTGGTCAACAACCGCAGCGTTTGCGCATTGCCTTCAAAACCACCCTGCTCACGCATCATATAATTTAACGCAACTTCACCGCCATGACCAAAAGGCGGATGACCAATGTCATGTAACAGGCAAATCACACTCATGAGATCTTCATCAGGCAATAAACCCGCCAAGGTATTTTGTTGATGCGTCAAAGTAAAATGTCGGGCAATACTGCAACCAATCGAGGCGACTTCAAGCGAGTGAGTCAAACGCGTTCGATGAAAATCGCCTTCATCTGTACCTAAAATTTGTGTTTTACGTTGCAGACGCCGAAAAGCTGGGCAATGAATAACTCGCGTACGATCGCGCTCATAAGGCTCACGATGATCCTGACTACCCCGTTGATGAGTTTGGCCTGACCGGCGATGAGTCCACATAAAAAACCTTTCTAATTATAAACCGATACTCTATGCCATTGGAGCGCGAAAAACAAATCCACGTTGGCAGGCGCCAGCCTACGGGACTTCCTGGCGTCATACATCGCAGGTTCATCTAGCATGCGATGTATGGCATGGTCCAATCTCAGTGAACACATTATCTTTTATGGATTGCCGTAACAGCCTGATTAGAAAAAAGGAAACAGTTTCTTTCCTAGAATGTGAGTGTTCACTAAAAACCGTGATTTTTGAACCATGCCTATTTTTAACCGGCTAGGTCATAAATGATTTTTTTTGCCGGATAGGGTTTTAATACCAGCATAAAGGGGTTCGCCCAGAATCCCTGCGGAATTATTAATATTGTTGGTCCAAAACTCAGCTTCTTGGTATGATACATAAGATGAACTTACCTTTGTTGAGGTTATTGTTGCATTAAGGCGATCAATTTGGACTGTGAGATGTTTTTCAAAGTCTGTAAAGCATCTGGACGGGTAAAAATCACTGATCAGAAATCAAGCTCAAACTTTTTTGCAACATGAAGTTTCGCCAACCCAAGAGAGTCACTATGTTAAAATTTTTTACAGAAACACACCGGTTGTATCCTAATGGATCCAATGAAAACATGGATTTGCAGATTGTTAATTCACCATTAGGTCACATTACCATTACATACTCATCTTTGGCGCCTCTTGTAATTGATGCGGCAGACTCTTTGCATTTAAAAAGCTTTGTTCTTGAAGCCAAAGATGCTGAGATACTAATAAAATGTTCTATTCATGCTTCAGAAAGCCTTCAGTTAACGGCGAAGCAGATAAAATGTGTATCTGCAACAAACATTACTGCAGTCAGCAAAATAAAAATTAATGTAGAACATTTAGAGACAGAAGAGGGTTCTCGTCTTTCTTTAAGCAGCACCGACGCAGATAGCACTTTGAATGTGAATCATCTGTGTAATAATGGAGACGTCGCCATTATTGGCGAGTTATATGGCAATGTTGCTCAACTTTCTGGCACAGGCACTCATGATATCCACCTGCGTAAGAATAGTTATCGTCGCTAGTGCCGCGTCTTGTTAATACGCTCCCTAAAGCTGCCGTCCCGCGTAGCCGGGGATCCATCCTGCAACCCACAAGGAAGGGTAATAAACAAAATGAATTTTATTGGGCGTGGTGACAATTGCTCCCCACCGCCAACCCGCTACGGAATCAGACCCTGGCACCTTCAACACTTACCCACCATTGCGTTTGTGTTGATGCTGACTTAAGGCAAATGAAGACCTTGGTCATGTACGATAAGGAAAATTTCGGGGCTCAACACCTTCACGCTTGCGCATTGTGGCTGGCCGACTGCCCGACCAAGGCCACAACCTACGAAATCCCTAAAGTTTATTCCAAATCTGCAGATAACGAGACTAAGACACAATAATAAGGACAATATCATGTTGACCAAAACTAAAGTCTTAAGCCTTTGCATTTGCACCATTGGTTTATCTGCCTGCATGACGAGTGGAGGACAGAATAATAATCAAAACTATCAGTCATATAATTATGACAGTTCTCCACTTTATCCTGAAGGGTATGACAACACCAATGTTTATATGGATCAAAGCGCATCAAGCTCGCGGGAAGTGGTCGTTCCTGAAAGCTATCACGTCGGATCGTATCAATCACCCACATCAC
>CAMDBQ010000171.1 GCA_945889365.1 Legionella genomosp. 1
GCCGCCATAAGGCCTGTCATCCACTTGCCGGTGAGCATTGTTAGCCCATTCGCGCGGATCCCAGCAATCAAGCTTGGCTAAACCCCGTTCAATTGCTCGCCCCGTGATGCCGTGATTTAAACTGGCAAACATCTCAGGCATTAAGCTAATTACACCAAAATGTAACATGGGCTAAAAATCCGCATCCCAGTCGACCGTAATTAAGCCTTGGCTGGGATCGATATCGAGAATCACATCTTCGGGCAGGAATGGTATCAAATGACGCCGTTCACCCGTAACAACCAGCACATCATTTGAGCCAGTTGCCAACATTTCAGTGACGACACCGAGTGCTTCACCTTGCTGATTGACGACGTTCAGACCCACGAGCTGATGCCAGTAATATTCATCTGGTTTCAGTTTCTGGAGTTGTTCGCGTTTGACGGCGATTTCAACATTTGTCAGTCGTGCGACCTGTTCCCGCTCTTGATAACCCTCGACGTGCGCCAAAATAAATTTATTGTTTACCTTGGTTTCCAAAACATTTAATGGTTGCCATTGATTATTGATGCAAACATGCCAATGCGTGTAGTTCAATATATTGTCGCGGGGTTCTGTAAAAGATACAACCGTGATAAAGCCTTTGATCCCGTGAGGGCGACCAAATCGACCGATAACCAACCATTCAGTATTGTTGTCCACTTTATGCAGCAACAGCAGTCTTGTTGAATTCTTTGTTCAAGGCAGCAACGCGATCAGATAATTGCGCGCCTAGACCTTGCCAATCGGTTAATTTTTTAACATCAAGGTGCAAACGAATTTCTTGTCCGCGGGCAACTGGATTGAAATAGCCAATGCTTTCAATGTAGTTGGCATCACGGCGTCGGCGACTATCAGTCACAACGATATGGTAAAAAGGGCGCTTCTTGGCGCCTGCTCGTGCTAAACGTATAACGACCATTGTATCCTCTGCTTATAAACGTGATTACGTAAAAATGCCGTGTATTGTACGAAAATTAACTTGGCATTGGAAGGGCTTGTATTGATTTATTTATATTCACTGGCCAAAACCGCCTGGTAACATCCCTTTCATCCCTGCCATACCACCAATTCCGCGCATCATTTTTTGCATTCCGCCGGGTTTGGTGAACTTTTTCATCATCTTTTCCATCTGAGTAAATTGCTTCAGTAGACGATTTACATCTTGTATTTGTGTGCCAGAACCGTTTGCGATACGCTTTTTGCGTGATCCAACAATCAGCTTAGGTATTCGGCGTTCTTTGGGCGTCATGGAATTGATAATGGCAATAGTCTGAGCGAAACTTTTATCATTAACTTGTTCCATGGCTTGTTTTGGCAATTGACCCATGCCCGGCAATTTACTCATCATCCCACTGATGCCGCCCATGTTGTTCATTTGCAGCAGTTGTTGTCTAAAATCTTCCAGATCAAAGCCGTTGCCTTTTTTGATTTTTTTAGCCAGTTTTTCGCTGGCAGCTTTATCAGTTTTGCGCTCGACTTCTTCAATCAGGGAAAGAATGTCACCCATACCTAAGATTCGTGAGGCAACACGCTCAGGATGAAAAGGCTCTAATGCTTCGATTTTTTCACCGGTTCCCAAAAACTTGATGGGCTGACCTGTGATTTGTCGAACGGACAAAGCTGCACCACCGCGTGCATCACCATCGGTCTTGGTTAGGATGATACCGGTTAACGGTAATGCCTCATGGAAGGCTTTTGCCGTATTCGCAGCATCTTGTCCTGTCATGCTGTCAACCACAAATAAAGTCTCTGTTGGGCTGACGGCTTTATGCAGCGCTTTGATTTCTGCCATCATATTGGCATCGACGTGCAAACGTCCGGCGGTATCAACGATCAAAATATCCATGAATTGTTTTTTAGCGCTGTCTAGCGCTTTAGTCACAATCGCCAAGGGTTTCTCATGGGCTTCAGCGGGAAAAAATGCAACATCCAGTTGTGTGGCGAGCACTTTTAATTGCTGAATAGCGGCAGGGCGATAAACGTCCACGCTCACCAACATGACTTTTTTCTTTTCGGTCTCTTTTAAATAGAGTGCTAATTTTGCCGCGCTGGTAGTTTTACCAGAGCCCTGCAAGCCGGCCATTAAAAATACGGCTGGAGGCTGTGTTTTAAAATTTAATTCACTACGCGTGTCGCCCATGATGTGAATCAGTTCATCATGAACAATTTTAATTAAGGCTTCATCAGGTTGTAGGCTGGCCATCACATCTTGACCTAACGCCTTCACCTTGACTTGCTCAATAAATTCTTTAACCACTGGTAAGGCAACATCCGCCTCAAGCAGTGACAGACGAACTTCACGCAAGGCATCCTGCATGTTGTCTTCTGTCAATCGACCTTTACCGCTGATATTTTTAAACGTCCGGGTCAAGCGTTCCGTTAAATTGTCAAACATAATTTTAAATCCCAATTTACGATGTGATAAATGATATCATAACCACAACCCGTATAAAAACAAAAAAATTTGAGCATCTTTTGCTAATTGACGGCAGAAAGGTCATTGCTAGTGCCTCGTCTTGTTAATACGCTCCCTTAAACTGTCGTCCCCTTGTAGGAGGGGATCGTGCGCTCGAGAGGGCGTAACATCCGTGTGGTGCAATTCCACTCCGGAGTAAGCCATAAACTCTGAAATTGAAAGTAACTGCGATGCCGTGAGGTAGGGTGGAGAGTAACTGGAAATGAACCATCACTCAAAAACCTTCTCAGAAGGTAAAAATGAACGTTTAAAACATGGGATATAATGATGACAACTTAATATGTTGTTATGATGTGTATGTCTAAAAAGAGCAAAACAAATAAAGCGAAAATGCCCAAAGTTACAAAACTCAGTCAAGAACAAATGGATGATTTTCTAGCAGCGATAATGAATGCAAATATCGGTGCCGAAAATACTCATTCATGGTAATGCCTGGATGGCGCAGCAGCTAGAGCTGGGACAATTAAGCATAGGGAAGCTGCGTAAGTTATTTCAAATTCAGGGTAGTGAGAAAGCACCAACTCGAAAACCTAAAAACGACCCAGCCTCATCGGATAATAAAGGCTCGAACACGGCAGAAGATGATAAAAAAGGCCATGGGCGTAACGGCGCTGATGCCTATCAGGGCGCGGTTGTTGTTGATGTTGTGAATCCTGAATTAAATCCTGGCGATACATGCCCCGCTGGCGTCACCGAACAAAAATATGATGCAACGTTCATCGCCATGTTAATGATTAACAAATACTTTATGGCTGTACCGCTTTATCGCCAAGATACTTGGTTCCGCAGTTTTTGACGATAGTTTTTTAGCACAAAACCGTGGATAACTCCCATGCTTTCGACATCCATGGCTCAGGCTTTATGGAAGTTAATCACCACTCAGCTTGGTCCTCTATATTCATTTGAGACATATTTTATGATCGGAATACACTCTACTTATGATGGTTCTTTAGGAACTGTGCCTATTTATATGGCCGGTATTGGTTATACTGTGAGCCCTTTATTCAAAATTGATGCCAGTTATTCTTACCGAGGTGTTTAAAAATATACTGGTATACTCCACACCCGTATATTTTTTTTTAAACTTATTTATAATGACCATTTTGTTTGAATGGGCATATCATGCATCACACCACTCTTCGCTCTAAGGTTGATCAATTAGTTGTGTTTGCAGTCCAACTGTATCATTTTCTTGAGCATTATGAACAGAATTTAATTCAAAATGCCCGACAAGATTTAGGTATTCCAGAGGAATTGGATACGAATACGTATATTAGAAAGCGAGTTTTGCGTTATTTAATTGAAGATCATAACCAAATACAGTTTCAGGGATTATGGATGCAGTATCAAAATTTATTCCGTGAGCTCCATCGAGATTTTCATATCCGTTCTGCTAGTCCATTTCATGATGAGTTATTTGCCAGCCGAGAAAT
>CAMDBQ010000172.1 GCA_945889365.1 Legionella genomosp. 1
ATCCAGTTCTACCTCAATCACAAGCCATTTATGCGTAGCAAACATGAGCGATTAAAAGGTAAAATACCTGCCGAAGCATGGACCGGCAAGGCTCATAAACCATGGCTTGAAATGCTAGGGTTTACGCATGCTATAAGCAAACCGCTTAATCCCCTAAATTTTTCAAGAACGCTTTTATGCCACCATCATAACTCAGCTTGACAGAATTTATCACGCCAAGTGTTCAATAAAAGCAGTGTTTTTTGAACCATGACGCAATAACACACTCACATCCGCATTATCCGGATACCCATCATCGGCATACTCACAAGTAAATTTCCTTGTTGTACATTTTAATAATCCGCTAAAAGCAGTTGATTTGATGCTACTATAAAAAGCGAATAAGAATAACCATCAAAGGACTGTTTTAATGCGAGGGAAATATTGTTTCATTGCTTTACTCATCATCGACACCTTGACCCGTTTGGCCTATGCCACCAATGCATTAACTTTTCAACAAGCATTGGACATAGCTTATCAAAACAATCCCTCTTTTCAGGCCCAACAAACCGTTATTGAGCAAGCGAAAGGTCGATTTGTACAATCGAAGTTATATCCAAACCCGTCTGTGGCCATACAAGCTGAAAACATTGGGACTCCTTCAACTCTGGAATCGGGATATACTGGCACAGAAACAACCATTTCAGTCTCTCAACCAATCCCATTGGGGAACCGGTTGTATTATCAAGGTCAAGCAGCTCAAATGGAATATTATGCAGCCTGTTTAAAACTGGAAGCTACCCGAACATCTTTATACATTGATGTAGGGCAAGCTTATATTAATGCCTATTATGCCCAATATTGGACGAAAGCGGCCAAGCGACTGATTGGCGTAAACGAAGACGTTGTTACAAGCATTAAAAAGCGGCTTGATATTGGTGCAAATTCGGAAGTGGATTTAAAGTTGGCAGAACTGGCGCTTGATGAGGCAATTATTGTATATGACAGAGCGCGAAGGAATGAATTAAAAACCAAGATAACACTGGCCAACTTAATTGGTATGCCTCATCTTAAGAAAAGCATCCTTAATGAAGATGGTTTGACTCACCATCTTGATCGTTGGTCGTCGATAAAAAAGAAAGTGGTCAATAGCAATCTGATTAAAGCACAAATGGCTCTCATCAAGGCAATGAGCTCACAAATCACAGCAGCTCAAAAACAAGTTTGGCCTGATTTAAATCTGCAATTAGGCTTCCGCCATTTTCAACTATACAATGAGAAAGCACTCGTTCTTTCGGCTAATGCCCCTATTCCGGTTTATAACCAAAACCAGGGGAACATCTATACCGCCCAGGCAAAACGTAATGAAAGCATTAAGAATTTACATCTATTAAAATTAAATTTGGATACGACGTTGTATGAAACGTATTTAGATGGCTTGCAAAACAAAGAAGAAGCACAAAAGGTTAGCCAGAGAATGTTACCGAATGCCAAAAAAACGGTTGAGTTAGCTAAAGACGGTTTTCAGCAAGGCCGCTATACCTATCTTATTCTGTCCAATGCTATGCTGAATCTCAGTCGCGAGGAAGAACATTATACAAGAGCGCATGCTGATTATCATAAGGCGCTGATTAAAATACAAGGGCTGCTGATGAGTGGCAAAAAAATTCACAGTGATTAAGTCAATATGAGTCATCACTTTTGTAAGGGAGTACAACGTGAAGAAATACCATTTTTTTCTGATTATCATTGCTATCCTGATGGGTGGTGCATCTGTAGGTTACTACTTCGCGTATGCGAATCAGTCCACTGAAAATGGGCAAGATGCAAAACCAGCCCCCCATAACGGCAGGCTCTTCCATAAAGATGGATTTTCCATCGAACTCAGCATATTCGAAAAAAAATCACCACCCAAATTTCATGCCTATGTTACTTATCAAGATAAACCCATCCCGCCAACACAAGTCCAGCTAACCCTGAAGTTAGTCCGGTTCGATGGTGAACGTAACAATATTACGTTTAAACCAGAGCTAAATTATTTGGTGAGCAAGGAGGTTATAAACGAGCCCCACTCCTTTGATGTAAATATTAAAGCCATTTATAAGGATAAACAATATGAATGGACATTTGCTTCCTATGAAGGAAGAACACAGTTAAGTGCAGACACTGCAAAAGAAGCTGGTATTAAAATTGAAGCCGCAGGTCCCGGCGTCATGAGGAAATTTGTCCATTTGAATGGCAGAATCACGTTAAATCGCAACACCGCAACAGATGTTAGAGCCCGCTTTCCCGGTGTAGTAAAGACTGTACTGGTTAAATGGGGAGATACTGTTAAAAAGGGTGATTTATTAGCCACCATAGAAAGTAACGAGAGCTTGAAAGATTATGAGGTGAGATCGCCGACTGATGGACGCATTCTTACTCGAAACATCAGTGCAGGCAACGTGGCAGGCAGTGACCCCTTGTTTACATTAGCCAATTTAGCGGATGTTTGGGCGGAGCTCCATGTTTTCCCACGCGATCTGGACAAAGTCAATGAAGGGCAAATGGTCACCATCCATTCAGAGGAAGAGGATAGAGACGTACGTGCACCCATTACCATGCTTTTGCCAACTACTGACCCTCTGAGTCAAACCGTCGTTGCCATTGTTACTATCGCCAATCCAAAATCAGTGTGGCGACCGGGAACCATCGTTAGGGGTGATGTTTTGGTTGCAGAAAAATCTGCTCCTATTCTGATTAAAGCCACCGCGATACAAAATAATAAAGATTCAACGGTAGTTTTCATTACCAGGGGCAATCAATACGAAATGCGACCGGTAACGCTGGGCGAAAGTGATGGGGAATGGGTAGAGGTTAAAAGCGGTTTAAACACAGGCACCCACTACGTCAGCACCAATAGTTTTCTCATTAAGGCTGACATTGAAAAATCAGGTGCTGAACATGATCATTAATCAGGAAGATTTTCCATGTTAGAAAATACGGTTCTTTTTTCTATTCGTCATCGCTGGTTTGTATTAATGATAGTGCTCGGGATTGTCGTTTTTAGTGTTTGCAATTTTAAAAAACTGCCCATTGATGCGGTCCCGGACATTACCAATGTTCAAGTGCAAATTAACACGGAAGCTGAAGGCTACTCACCATTGGAGGTAGAGCAACGCGTTACTTATGTGATTGAAACAGCGCTTGCCGGACTTCCAAAGCTCGATTACACCCGCTCTCTGTCACGTTATAGCCTTTCACAAGTAACGGTGGTTTTTGAAGAAGGGACCAGTATCTATTTTGCCCGTCAATTAATAGGTGAACGGCTACAACAAATAAAAAGTCAATTACCAATGGGTTTGGAGCCCAAAATGGGTCCAATTGCTACAGGATTAGGTGAAATATTCATGTATGTAGTAGCAGCCCAACCTGGTGCTAAAAAAGAAGATGGCAGTGCTTACACTCCTATGGATCTCTTAACGTTACAAAAATGGGTTATCTTGCCCCAACTTCGTAATACCAAAGGGGTTATCGAGGTCAACTCTGTTGGTGGCTATGAAAAACAATTTCATGTCCTGCCTTATCCGCAAAAATTATTAGCCTATCAATTAACCATTAACGATATTCTCGACGCGCTGGAAAAAAACAATGCCAATGTTGGTGCGGGTTATATTGAGAGAAATGGCGAGCAATACCTGATTCGATTGCCGGGGCAGGTCAAAACCATTGCTGATATAAAAAAAATTCTGGTTGCCAAACGAGATGAGGTCATTTTACGTATTGGTGATCTTGCCGATGTAAAATTGGGCACCCCTTTACGAACGGGAGCGGCCACTCAAAATGGAGAGGAAGTGGTTTTGGGTACTGCGATGATGCTAATTGGTGAAAATAGCCGAGAAGTGTCTGTACGTGTCGCAAACAAATTAGAGGACATTAACCATAGTCTTCCTAAAGGCATT
>CAMDBQ010000173.1 GCA_945889365.1 Legionella genomosp. 1
ATAGCAACCATCAGGGTCAGCTTAATATCATGATGACGAATATGACTCAGTTCGTGCGCCATCACAGCCTGTAATTCGTCACGATCCAGTTTTTCCATTAACCCACGCGTAATCGCGACCATGGCGGACTTTTCACTGTAACCACTGGCAAAAGCATTCATATAATCTGCTTCAATCAAAAATACTTTCGGCATATATTGCAGACCAGCGGCAACCTTCATCTCCTCCACAACATTATATAATTGCTTTTCCTGCAAGCTTTTTGCTGTTTCCGGGGTTATTTCATGCGAATCCGTACCTAGCAGCATAATTTTGTCATACATAGAATAGGTGATTAACAAGGAAATAATTGCGATACCTCCCATTATCAAAGTAGCGAAGGGCACCACCTGTAAGGTCACCAACGCGTGAAAACATTGCCCCAGGCCAATACCCTGGTATTTTGATTGCAAAATAACTGCATCTACAATCAGTCCCACACCTATATAAATGGCAATATAAATTGCGATCACCCAGCGAGTATTGCGTTCATTGCGTCTCAATTGCCCGCGCCAATCGCCAGATGATGCATGGTAGTCCGATAAGCTCATTAGAATTTAACCGTGTAGTCTTCGTGAGATTTAATCTGTTCATCAGATAAACCCCAATACTCGAAGTTTTTATCCAATTGTCCAGCAAATACATTCACCACCATAGTTTCAAAAAATGATTTTTTCATGGCATTATAACGCTCTATTCCATCGTTATAAGCCTGCTTGGAATAGGCCAGTTTATTTTCAGTGCTAACAATTTCCTCTTGAAGTTGCACGACGTTTTCGCCCGCTTTCAGGTCAGGATATTGCTCAAAGACAACACTAAGACCTGATGCTATTTTTGAAATACCATCTTCAGCCGCAATGCGTGCCCGCTCATCTCCCGCAGCTTTCGCAGCCTGAGCCTGATTTCGTAAAGCCACAACATCTTTTAATGTGGTTTTTTCATAATCCATGTACTGTTTTACAGCTGCAATCAATGATTCGAATACTTTGAATCGACGATCAAGCTGAATATCAATTTGTTTCTTGTTATTATTGATGGCTTCAATCAACGCTATCAATTTATTATAAATACTGACTCCCCAAATAAGCGCTAGCCCCACGATCACCAGTAACACCATTAATAACGTGCTCATCATTCACATCCTTATTGAGTTAAGTCGTCATTTATAATCATAGACCTAAATGGTGTCATTTGCATAGTATCGTACACGGTAGGTTGCGGCCTTGGCCCAACATGCCCAGTCTTGTCCAATGCAAGATGCTCCCTCGCCCCGAGCTTAACCAGGCAATCCTCAAGTGCGGGCATTCGAGCTGATTGACAGTGGATGGGCATGTGGATGCGGTTTATGAGACGTTGAAATCCATTCAACAAAAGGATTTGCCTTGATGTTTTCATCACGATTTTTTGTAAGAATTTAAAATACCGGTCATGCCACCTTGCTTTTCTTCTCTTCATAGCCTATTCGTTAAGGCACTGTTAATGATACGGAAACCTCCATGATGTTGCATGACATGTTCGTTGCTTTACACGCCAAAACAAATGTACCGGTTATTTACAATAGTATAATGACACGAAAGGACGTTGAATTCGCGAAGAAAAAGGCGGTCTCCAGTTATCGATGTTTTGCAGATGCCCCTAAGTCAGCGGCATATAAACAGTTCCTCGCCCATTGTGAGCAAACGCTAGATGGGGCAGAAGAAAAGCCGAGCATGGAGGTTATTTTCAGTTATCTGGTGGACACCGATGATTTACTGCTGAATGCAATTGAGATTTCCGAACGACTCACACATCTATTGCAGCGCTCACTTAACTTTCAAGAGGATGTGTTAGCAATCGCCCCATTGGGTCGTGCATTCATCCACCGTCCAAATGCTTTTGCGGCTTTTTTGCGTTGTTTGCTATTGCGAGAGGTGACGCCGCAGCAAATTTTATCTACATCGCTGTTGCAAGATTTTTTTCGTTATTATTTAAGTACACTCGGCGAGCATGGAAACTCGATTGATCAATTGTATAGCCTCTTCCAAGCCTTTCCAGAAACCGATTCATTGAGAACCTTGGCCAAAACCGTCTGTTGCGAAGAGGGCGGGCTTGTGTCTTATGCGTTGGATGGCAGCAAACAAGATACGGTCGGTTCTCTCAAGACCATTATGAAAGTTTCATTGCCGCTTTGGTTTACACTAGATGAAAATAATTTAAAAGAATTGCATGCGTTGTTTGGTGTTGATTTTCTGTTGGGTGCGCTCTATCAATGCGGTGCGCAATCTAGTCCTGTGGCCTGGGTTAATGCGCTTATGCCTATATTTAATCAAGACAATATCGTGAAGACACAACTTCCAACGCTATTAAATCAACTTCAAGAGTACCCCGCATTGCAATCGTCGTTAGCCCAGATACTGAATAAGCAAACGTTGACTGTTTTAGTGAATAGGCATGTCGGTGGCGTTTTTCACTTGATCCCATTTTGCCCAAAAATAGTAAACTCGATACAGGCTCAGGATTTGGCGGCATATCTGCAAAGCCTTCGTCAACAAGCATCCTCCGGATTCGCGTTGATTTCATGTCTGATGGCGCTTTTTGACGGGGTCAAAAAAGCCAAAAATGAGTCCGCCGCCGTGCTGGTGTTTGATGCGGTATTGGAGGCGCTTCTGGATGATCCTTATGTGCTCAATGATGCCGTTATTATTCAAAAACTTGTAAAATTTTTACGCGCGAAGGACTGCGTTGTGCGGAAAGCACGTGCGCTGGAATCAGCGCTGGATAGGATGATTCGAATACAAACAGAAGCCTCTATAGGGGCGATGGATTACATCACCGTTGAGGATGCTTGGCGGCATGCGGTGGCGAGCATACAGCATCTTCAGGGGATCATTTCGTTCGATACCACTTGTCCTGTAAATAAATACAAGTTATACACCCGTCTTTTTAACTCATTTTTTGAGCAAAAAACGATCGTTGATTTGGATGAATTTATAGCCGCAGTGGGCATTGATCCAAGGTTTGACGCAGCACATGTCACGCCTTACGAACGGCTCCTGTTCGAATTACTGGCTTCTATTGATGAGCCGACCATTAGAATGCACTGTATTCAACGATTAGATACAAACGTGCCGCGTCCTTGGCGAATGGCGCTTTATGGGGATCGTTGTCTTTTTCAGCAAGCCGTTATGGCCGGCAATGTGGGACTGATTCAATGGCTTAAAACACAGCGGATCATTTGCCCGGATTCATATGATGCGATGGCGATATCTGCAGCAAAAGCCAATCAGTGGGCTGTTGTAGGCTATTTCCATCAACACCACAAGCTGACCCGCGCCAGCTTGAATACGTTGCTTCACCAAGCGGTTTCTCACGGAGCGTCTAAAGCCATTCAGATGCTTTGCAGCGATGTTGGCCATTCGCCCGATCTCAAATCCATTGAACTAGCGTTTCTGCTAGCGGTGAGAGGGCAGGACCTTGAATGCACGCGTTGCTTCATGCAAAGCCCTATAAAACCGTGTGATGCGGTCATGGCCAAAGCGTTTAAGCAAGCCATTTTGTCAGAGGAGGTGCGTGTCGCTTATGCTATTTCAGAGGGCAATGATGGCAAATACCTTCAAAACGCCGTGGATCAGGCCATGTGGAGTGCGGCACGTTTGAATCAATGCGACGTGCTAAATAGGTTGGCCATGCTCCCCCAAAATCGGCCTACTCAGAAAGGAGTCGAATCGGCTTTATTACAAGCCACGCGAGCCAAGCGATTGGAGGCGGTTCAATCCCTTATGCATTGGCATCCGGCCCCTCGCCCGGATGCCATTCAACGAGCGAAGACTGCGGCCGAAAAGCATCCGGATTCTGCTGTCGCCTATTGTCTA
>CAMDBQ010000174.1 GCA_945889365.1 Legionella genomosp. 1
ATAGATTACCGATTGCGCAAACGAGCGTAGTGCTAATGCATCTGAGGCAATAAAACATTCATCAATGCCGAGGCCTATGACTAGTGGACTGCCTTTACGGATAGCCACTAATTCGTGCGGATTATTTTTATGAATCACACCTAGAGAAAAGGCTCCATCCAATTGTGCGGCCGTAGCTTGCACTGCCTGCAATAGTGATTTGCCTTGTTCACAATGGTAATGAACCAGATGAGCTGCGACTTCACTGTCGGTTTCAGAGGTAAACTCATAATCCAACTCTCGCAAGTAATGACGCAAATCATCATGATTTTCGATGATGCCATTGTGTACAACAGCGATTTCACCGTTTGACATGTGAGGATGGGCATTTAGTTCAGAGGGTTTGCCATGCGTTGCCCACCGTGTATGCGCGATACCGGTATTGCCAGCAATGATTGTTTCTGACATGGCATCGGTCAACGCTTGTACTTTGCCTTGAACACGAATACGTTTCAAACGGCCATCATGGTCAATTACGGCCATTCCGGCTGAGTCATAGCCACGGTACTCAAGACGATGCAAGCCTTCAAGCAAGACTTTACTGATATCCCTTTTTGATACTGCTCCCATTATTCCGCACATGCCGCACCCTCTATTTTAAAAATAATACGCAAATATACCATACCTAAAGCCCTTTTTTCATAATACGGGAGTGAGATCGGGTCCATTCCCTGTCTTTTACGGTTTCCCGCTTGTCATGGTTTTTTTTACCCTTGGCCAATGCAATGCGCATTTTAACATTATTTTTTTTCCAATACAGCGACATGGGTATTATTGTGTAGCCTTGACGCTCGACGCTACCAATCAATTTGTTTAATTCGCTTCGATTCAGAAGTAGTTTGCGGGTGCGCAATGCGTCAGGGTATAAATGAGCAGCGGCTGTAGACAATGGCTGAATCGATGCTGCGAGCAAAAACGCCTCGCCATGTTTCACAATGACATGCGCATCAGATAAATTAACTTTTCCGGCGCGCAGACTTTTAATCTCCCAGCCCTCCAGTACGAGGCCTGCTTCATATTCATCCTCGATAAAATACTCAAATCGTGCTTTTTTATTCACCACAATGGTGGTGCTATCTTGCTTGGTTGACATGGAAATCTCTTGCGTCCAGTAATATTGAGCTAGGATACCACGATTTTCATATGAATTATTTATGTGATAGCCCCTTGACGTAATCCGCCACCCTCAGCACAATGAATTAACTCAGTTGACAGGATGGACACATGACTACAGTAAGCAAGGAACGTAAATTGTTTGTACTTGATACGAATATTCTCATGCATGACCCCGCCGCTATTTATCATTTTGAAGAACATGACATTTATTTGCCCATGGTTGTACTGGAAGAACTGGACAACCATAAAACGGGTATTTCCGAAGTAGCACGCAACGTGCGTCAAACCAATCGCATGTTGGTTGATCTCATGAGCAACGCCACTCACAAAGAAATTGTTGCCGGTTTGCCCATCCCGAATTTTTTTGACAAAGAACATGTTAATGCGCATGGACGACTGTTTTTTCAAACCGATGAGTTTGATGATGTTAATCCGCTCTCATTGCCAGGTCATAAAGTCGACAATACTTTGTTGGCAACGGCGCTTGGTTTGCAAAAAAAGCGTCCCCATCAGCAAATTATAATTGTTTCCAAAGATATCAACTTGCGGATTAAAGCGGGCATCCTGGGTGTTTCTGCTGAAGATTATTTTAATGATCAGGTGTTGGATGATGCCAGTTTACTACACAGCGGTTTACATCTGCTTGAAAACGACTTCTGGGATACACATGGTAAAGATATGGAAGCGTGGCAAGATACGGGGCGCACATTTTATCGAATCACAGGACCCTTGACACACAAATGGAATCCAAATGATTGCATCAGCACGCATGACAATGACTTCCAGGCGATAGTAAAAAAAGTAGAGCCTGGTAGCGCTGTGGTTCAAATTGCTCGTGATTATTCACAAGATAAACATGCAGTATGGGGAATAACCTCCCGCAACCGTGAGCAAAATTTTGCATTAAATTTATTATTGGATCCGGATGTTGATTTTGTGACACTGCAAGGCCAAGCCGGCACCGGTAAAACTTTGATGACTATTGCTGCAGGCTTGGCGCAGGTTCTGGATCAGCGCTTGTTCACTGAAATTATCATGACGCGTGTGACGATTCCCGTGGGTGAGGACATTGGCTTTTTGCCAGGAACAGAAGAAGAAAAAATGACGCCTTGGATGGGCGCGCTGATGGATAACCTTGAAGTGCTGCACGGTATGCAAGAGGGCGGTAGTTTTGGTCGCGGTGCGACGGATGATTTATTAAAAAATAAAATCAAAATCCGATCACTGAACTTTATGCGCGGACGTACATTTTTGAATCGGTTTATCATTATTGACGAAGCACAAAATCTTACGTCCAAACAAATTAAGACCTTGGTGACGCGCGCAGGTCCTGGTAGTAAAATTATTTGTTTGGGCGATATCAAGCAAATAGACACGCCATATTTAAGCGAAACCACGTCTGGGCTTACCTTTGCGGTGGATAGATTCAAGGCTTGGGATCATAGCGCGCACATGACATTAACTCGTGGTGAGCGTTCAAGACTTGCCAAGTATGCTGCTGAACATTTATAATGCAGCATCCTGAGGTATACAATAGGATAAATCATGTCCACACAAGCCATCACATTTGATGACGTACTACTCATTCCTTCATACAACCATCATGAATCCAGACGGATTGTGGATATTGGCGTAACTGATCGGCAGGGGTTATTAACGTTGACCTTGCCGGTTATGAGCTCGAATATGGACACGGTCACTGAAAGCAAAATGGCAAACTTCATGCACAGCAAAGGCGGTATTGGAGTTTTGCATCGGTTCTTAAGTGTTGCTGACAACATTAAAGAATTCAAAGCATGCCAAGGGCAAACGTTTGTTTCCGTAGGCTGTAGCAAAGCAGAACTTGAGCGCGCTGAAGCACTACGCGATGCAGGTGCTGATTTTTTCTGCGTTGACGTGGCACATGCCCATGCGAAATATGTTGGTAAGACACTGAAAAGCTTGCGTCAAATACTAGGAACACGCTGCATTATGGCTGGTAACGTGGCTACCTATGCGGGTGCTGATTACCTGGCATCTTGTGGTGCTGACATCATTAAAGCTGGAATCGGCGGCGGATCAGTCTGCAGCACACGGATTAAAACAGGTTTTGGTGTGCCAATGTTGACGTGCATACAAGATTGTGCGCGCACTGATCGCTCGATTGTCGCGGATGGTGGTCTTCGTACGTCGGGTGACATCGTGAAAGCACTGGCTTTTGGTGCTGACTTTGTGATGATTGGCGGAATGTTGGCAGGCACTGCACCCACTCCAGGAAAAGTCATTACCAACGACGCTGGCGCTAAGGTTAAACGCTACCGAGGGATGGCATCTCGTGAAGCTCAAGTCGATTTTATCGGTCAGATGCAAGAATGGAAAACTGCAGAGGGCGTATCAACTGATGTGGCTTATTCTGATCATCAAGATGCAATCATTGCTGATATTATTGGCGGTTTGCGATCAGGGTTAACCTACGCTGGAGCTGATACCATTAGCGAATTGCAACGCAAGCTGAATTATGTTCTGGTTACCCAAGCCGGACGTATAGAAAGTATGCCGCATAAGTTGATGGGTTAATGGCACTAAGATAAGGATGTCCGCGATTATCGGAGCCGCGCGCGTACGCTAGTGTGCCTCGTCTTGTTAATACGCGCCCTTAAGGCGTCGTCCCCGTGTAGGCGGGGATCCATCCTGCAACCCACTCAGTGATAATGTAATCTGTACATCCTGGTGTGCTGTCACAATGGTGCAAGCA
>CAMDBQ010000175.1 GCA_945889365.1 Legionella genomosp. 1
AAGCACCCGAAATCTTAACTTTCTTGAACGGCTTCTTTAAGTGACTTGCCTGCTTTAAACTTGGCAACTCGTGAAGCTTTAATTTCAATGGCCACACCTGTTTGTGGATTTCGACCCGTTCGCGCAGAACGAAGACCGGTAGAAAATGATCCAAACCCTGGAATGACGAGTTGGTCACCACTTTTAAGTACATCTGTAACCGTAGCCATAAACACTTCAATTACTTTGCTTGCTTCTGCTTTAGTTATTCCTGAACCATTAGCGATTGCTTCTACCAATTCACTCTTATTCATCTTATCCCCTTTGCAGTTAAACTTCCTTTTTCCTGATTTGATTAAATCAAATTAATCATCTCTCGTCAAGCTACTACATCCCACTGGTTCCCACCAGTAGCGGGGAACGAGGGAGAATATACCCCTAATCTTCAGGCATGTAAATCATTATTTTCATTTCTTTTAATATTTTTAATTTCTGGGCCAGAAACTGGCAATTTATTAGCCTGAACGACAAATGGGCTGCGTTGCAAAGCCATTTCAAGAACTTGTTCTATGGTTTTCAACGGGTGTATCGTCAATTTTCTCAACACATTATCGGGAATATCAGCCAAATCTTTTCTGTTTTCCTCAGGAATGATGACATGTTTAATACCACCCCTATGGGCTGCCAACAATTTTTCTTTCAACCCACCAATCGGCAAGACCTGCCCGCGCAAGGTAATTTCACCGGTCATAGCCAAATCTGCACGTACCGGGATCTGTGTAACGACGGATACAAGGGCCGTACACATGCCTATTCCAGCGCTAGGGCCATCTTTTGGAGTGGCACCTTCAGGTATGTGGACATGGAAATCATTTTTATCGTAAAAATCGTCGGGCAAATGCAATGATTTGGCGCGACTTCTCACTACCGTCATTGCAGCGTGGATAGATTCTTGCATCACCTCACCCAGCTGACCTGTATGCAGTGTTTTACCCTTACCAGGCATCATTGATGCCTCGATGGTTAACAGCTCACCACCTACACTCGTCCAGGCAAGCCCTGTTACTTGACCAACCTGATCGTGAGCTTCTGCTGAACCATAATGGAATTTCTTCACGCCTAGAAATTTTTCAATATTCTTACGAGTAATATTAACTTTTTTAAGTCTTTTGCTGGTTAAAATATCTTTAACCACTTTACGGCATATACTGGCAATATCACGTTCCAGATTACGAACACCTGCTTCACGCGTGTAATGGCGAACGATTTCATGTAGAGCATCTTCACCGAACTCAATTTCATCAGCCTTCAGACCGTTCATCGCTTCTTGTTTTGAAACAAGGTAGTTTTTCGCAATTTTAACTTTTTCATCTTCGGTGTAACCCGGAAGGCGTATAACTTCCATTCGATCCAGTAAAGGTGCTGGTATCTCAAGAGAATTTGCAGTCGCAATGAACATCACGTCACTCAAATCATAGTTAACTTCTAAGTAATGATCATTAAACGTATGATTTTGTTCTGGATCAAGCACCTCAAGCAATGCAGAAGCCGGGTCACCACGAAAATCCATTGCCATCTTATCGACTTCATCTAACATGATCAGCGGGTTTTTTACGCCAGCTTTACATAGTTTTTGAATGATTTTTCCTGGCATTGAACCGATGTATGTACGTCGATGACCGCGAATCTCAGCTTCATCACGCACACCGCCCAACGCGATTCGAATGAATGTTCTGCCTGTGGCGTTCGCGATCGACTGTCCCAACGAAGTTTTACCCACACCTGGAGGACCGACTAAGCAAAGAATAGGCCCTTTCAAGCGCTTAACTCTTTTTTGCACTGCCAGATATTCAAGAATGCGTTCTTTTACTTTTTCCAGCCCATAATGATCTTTATCAAGAACCTTTTCTGCCTTACTCAAGTCAAACTGTATTTTGTTACGTTTTTTCCATGGGACGCTCAGCATCCAATCAAGGTAATTTCGAACTACAGTTGCTTCAGCAGACATGGGGGACATTAGTTTTAATTTATGTAATTCAGCCAATGCTTTGTCTTTTGCTTCTTGGGTCATGCCGGCTTTATGAATTGAGTGTTCTAACTGTTCAAGTTCACTGCCCTCTTCACTCATCTCTCCCAGCTCTTTTTGAATGGCCTTGATCTGTTCGTTAAGATAATATTCTCTTTGGCTTTTTTCCATCTGACGTTTAACGCGACCGCGAACGCGTCTTTCTACTTGAAGCAAATCTATTTCATTTTCGATTGCGGCCATCAGACGTTCAAGACGAGTACCGACGTCCAACGTTTCTAACAATTCTTGTTTATCTTCAATTTTAAGGGTCAAATGAGCCGTAATTGTATCTGCCAGACGACCGGGTTCGTCTATACCAGCAAGAGAGCCTAAAATTTCAGGTGGGATTTTTTTGTTAAGCTTAATATATTGCTCAAATTGAGACATCAAAGAGCGCATCATAATGTCGATATCAGGCTTTTTAAGGGCATCACTGACGTCCTCAACCGGTTCTAAGGTTGCTGCGATATAACCATTTTCCTCTACGCTATAGGAGGTAACTTTAGCGCGGCGCTCACCTTCCACCAGCACTTTAACTGTGCCATCAGGTAATCTTAATAGTTGGAGCAAACTGGAAACAGTACCTACAGTGAATAAATCTTGGGGATGGGGGTCATCGTTGGCTGACTTGCGTTGAGCTACTAAAAATATCTGTTTATTATCCAGCATCGCCGCTTCCAATGCGGCGATTGATTTTTCCCGTCCAACAAACAGCGGAATAACCATGTGTGGGTAAACAACAACATCCCTCAGTGGTAATACCGGTAAAATTGATATCGTTTCAACATCAACCTGAGTCAACTCTTTTTTATCCGACATGGTGAAGTCCCTTTAAATTAATCGTTTACTCAGCGCCAGAGGCAACCTTTTTAATATCCGTATCTTCATAAATTAAAATAGGAGCGCCTGTACCATCAATTGCATGTTCATCGATAATCACTTTGCTTATACCTTCAAGTGAAGGCAGTTCATACATGGTTTCTAATAAAGTATTTTCCAAAATTGCTCGCAAGCCTCGCGCTCCAATTTTCCTGGATAGTGCTTTTTTAGCAATCAAGTGCAATGCTGCTTCACGGAACTCAAGTTCCGCACCTTCCATTTTAAATAATGCGTGAAATTGTTTTGTTAATGCATTCTTCGGTTGAGTAAGAATTTGAATTAACGCCGCTTCATCCAACTCGTGTAATGTTGTGACCACCGGTAGACGACCAACAAACTCGGGTATAAGACCATACTTGACCAAATCGTCCGATTCAAGTGAGTCCAGTATTTTTTCAGAGTTACTGCTATCTTTTTTCTTTTTTAATTCAGCTGAAAAACCAATTCCTGATTTGTCACTACGCTCACGGATAACTTTATCAAGTCCTGCGAATGCACCACCGCATATAAACAGAATATTCGACGTATCAACTTGTAAAAATTCCTGTTGCGGATGCTTGCGTCCACCCTGAGGCGGAATGGATGCAACGGTTCCTTCAATTAGCTTTAATAAAGCTTGTTGGACACCCTCACCTGATACATCGCGAGTAATGGATGGATTGTCTGACTTACGTGAAATTTTGTCAATTTCATCGATATATACGATCCCACGCTGCGCTTTGGCTACATCGTAATCGCATTTTTGTAATAATTTTTGAATAATATTTTCAACATCTTCACCGACATAACCAGCTTCAGTCAGCGTCGTCGCATCAGCCATTGTAAACGGTACGTTTAATAAACGCGCCAATGTTTGTGCCAGTAGGGTCTTGCCACTGCCCGTTGGTCCAATAAGCAGAATATTACTTTTGCCGAGCTCTACTCCACTTTCTGTTTTGTGGTGCATCCGTTTGTAATGA
>CAMDBQ010000176.1 GCA_945889365.1 Legionella genomosp. 1
AAATAACGCGCTTGTACATCCACAGTGTATATGAGGCGCCAATAATCAGGGTGCTGGCAGCCCAAAAAGCAGTCCAGAAGCCGGCTTTAATGCTGCCTAAAATCACCATGAATTCACCTACAAACCCAGACGTTCCTGGTAAACCCGCATTTGCCATGGCGAATAACATAAAAAACGAAGCAAACATGGGCATCGTATTGACAATGCCACCAAAATCCTTAATTTGCCTGGTGTGCATTCGGTCATAAATAAATCCCACCCCGGCAAACATCGCGCTTGACACAAAGGCATGGGAAATCATAACAATGATAGCCCCCTCAAGAATGAGGCCCGCATTACTGAGGCCACTCTTCTCGGCAATCGCAAATATAGCAAAACAGCCCAGGGTCACGAAACCCATATGAGAAATAGACGAATAAGCAATCAACCGTTTGACGTCTTTTTGAATAACAGCAATCAAACCAACATAAACAACAGCGATCAGCGATAAGACCACCATAAGCGTCGCATATTTACTGCATGCATCAGGCACGATGGGTAAAGCAAAGCGAATAAATCCGTACGCACCCAGTTTCAACAAAATTGCTGCCAACACAATAGAGCCGCCAGCGGGGGCTTCCGTGTGTGCATCAGGCAGCCATGTGTGAACCGGGAACATTGGGATCTTAATTGCAAAGCCAAGAAAAAAGGCAATAAAAATGAGGGTCTGTGCCGTCATGTTCAGCTTGACCGCGTATAACGTCTCAATATTAAATGTACTGGCCGAATAGCCTAAGTACAAGAATGCCGCGAGCATTAGAACAGAGCCTAAGAAGGTATACAGAAAAAATTTGATGGCTGCATAGACCCGGTTTTCAGAACCCCATATGCCGATGATCAAGTACATCGGGATCAGCGTTGCCTCCCAAAATATATAAAACACAATGCTATCGAGGGCTGAAAAAACGCCAACCAAAAAGCCCTGCATAATTAAGAAAGCAGCCATGTACTGCCCAACCCGCTTTTTAATGCTGGTCCAGGTCGCAAGAATAACGATTAAGTTGGTAAAAATACTTAACGCAATCAACAGCAGTGATAAACCATCAATCCCCAGGCTATATCGAATCCCAAGCGCTGGCATCCAAGCCATGTCTTCAACAAATTGCATGTTGGGTGTATTGACATTAAACCCGGCAATCAATGGAATGCACAAACATAAAGTAAGCAATACGGTAAACAAAGATAAATACCGCGAAATATCTGGCTTGTTGTCATCGCCTGTAAGAGCAATAAAGACGCCAAAAATAATGGGCAACCAAATTAATAAATTGAGCAAATGATGCATACTCTCACCTTAAGAATCGCGCCAGATACATTTCCCATTCTGGCACCAAATATATTTATTTTCTTCGCACCAGAATGGGAAGTGTATCTGGCGAAATTCTAAATTAACAACCAGCAAAGAAACCCGAATAATCCAAACACCATCACAGCGACATAATGATATAAATACCCGCTCTGAATAACCCGGCTTTTCAAGGCAAACCACCTTACTGTACGAGCAGTACCATTAACAAATAATCCATCGATCAAATCTTGGTCTCCGTAGCGATAAAAAATTCGTCCCAGGGCTTTACTTCCTCGTACAAAAACCAAGTCATTAAACGAATCAAAACCATATTTATCCATGAGGATTCGGTAAGGCCATGCAAACACTCTGGCCAATACCGCTGGAATTCCGGGTAGTGCGATATATCCGATATAGGCAAGCAATATGCCCCCTAACGTAATCCAGAACACAAACGAATGAACAGCATGCATCATGGTTTGCATCGGAGAAACAACTTCATGCGCTAGTTCAGCTAGCACATTGTGGGCTGGCAATACAAATAAAGACGGACTTAACAATGCATGTTTTGCAAACAAAATCGGCATGTACAACACGTAGCCTAGAATTACAGACGGAATGGCCAAAATAACCAGTGGCAACCAAACAACCCAAGGTGATTCATGTACATGTGAGAACGTGTGATCATCCATGCGCGGCTTGCCATGGAATGTCATAAAAAACGCTCGGAAGCTGTATAAGGCTGTAACCATAGCACCGGCAGCAACGCAGAAATAAGCATATGCACTACCTGGAATTTGCGATAATTTAGCGGCTTCTATAATTGTGTCTTTAGAGTAGAATCCAGCGAAGGGTGGCAGCGCGCACAGCGCTAAGCTACCCATCATAAAGGTTACATAGGTGATAGGCATTTTCCGCCACAAACCACCCATTTTCCGCATATCCTGCTCATGGTGCATGCCAATGATGACGGAACCTGCTCCCAAAAATAATAGCGCCTTAAAGCACGCATGCGTCAGCAAATGAAAAATGCCGGCACTATACGCGGATGCGCCCATCGCCACCATCATGTAGCCAAGCTGCGATAAAGTAGAATAAGCAATTACCCGTTTGATGTCATTCATCACCAAGGCAAGAATTCCCGTGAATAAAGCGCCTGTTGCGCCAATAACAATCACTACACTCAATGCCGTTGTAGAGAGTTCAATTAAAGGCGATATTCGTGCAACCATAAATACACCGGCGGTAACCATGGTGGCTGCGTGAATAAGTGCAGAGATGGGTGTAGGCCCTTCCATCGATTCAGGTAACCACACATGCAATGGCACTTGCGCAGATTTACCCATAGCGCCGACAAACAATAATATTGATGTAACGGTCACAACAGACCATTGGTGGCCGTTGAACAACTCCATCGTTTCATTAGCGATTCCGTTTACGTTGTTGAACACCGTCGCATAATCGAGACTACCTGTGTATGCCAAAACCAAACCAATACCAAGCAGGAATCCAAAATCACCGACGCGGTTAACGATAAAGGCTTTCATGCTGCCTTGATTGGCTGACTCTCTGTGATACCAGAAACCAATCAGTAGATATGAAACCAGCCCTACGCCTTCCCAACCAAAGAACAACTGCAGAAAATTATTTGCCGTAACCAGCATCAGCATCATGAACGTAAATAAAGAAATATAGCTAAAAAACCGCTGATAACCATCGTCATCGGCCATATAACCAATGCTGTAAATATGAACCAAAAGTGATACAAACGTCACTGTCACCATCATTACAACGGTGAGCGGATCAATCAAAAAGCCCAAATGGAAAGCATAAGGGAATAACGTCCCGCCATCAGCCCAGGTGTATAAATTACTATCAAGGATGGCTGCATGGCCGAATAAAATAGCATTGGCCACATAAACAGACATTCCAAACGCCACACTAACACCAGCGATGGTTACACGGTGCGACCAAGCACGGCCTATTTGATTACGAAAAAACCCTGCAATTACACAACCCAACAAGGGTGCCAACACTACAATCAAACAACACTGTAAAATACTCACGTTGCTACCCTTTTAAATGATTCATCTTGTTCACGTTTATATTGCCCCGATTTCGATAGAGCAACAGCACAATTGCCAAACCTATCGCGGCTTCTGCTGCTGCAACGGTTAAAATAAAGAAGACAAACACTTCGCCCGCGTTGCTGCCATAATAGTGCGAAAACGCAACAAAATTTGTGTTCACAGCCAACAGCATCAACTCAATGCAGATCAACAATAAAATAACGTTTCTGCGATTCAGCAGTATGCCTACCAAACTCAAGCCAAATAAAATGGAGCTTAGTATTAAATAATTAGACACGGGGATCATGGTTTCTCCGACTTCATGTTAAGCAACGTCACCCGATCTTCGCGACGCGTCATAATCTGATTAACAATATTTTGCCGTTTGGAACGAATGGGGCCTCGATGAACCAACGTTATGGCTGCAATGATGGCAACCAGCA
>CAMDBQ010000177.1 GCA_945889365.1 Legionella genomosp. 1
AAACGATATACTTGACGTACTTCATGGCAAGTGATGAGTACAAAATCGCTGAAACGTTTTGGCGCACCGGTTCCATCATAAACCCTATCCTTTTCATACCACAATGATATGGCCTCTTCCGATAGCCAACCAAACATCAATCTCGCCACGACGACGCAATACATCGCTGTATTCAGAGCAATTGCTCAACTTGTATTTGTTTCGGAACTTTCCATTCTTTTTCTCGGCATATTTGTTGGGCATGATAGTGTCGCAAAATAAGGGCGTTAGTCATGCCACTAAGGATTACACGACTTATGACCCAGCACCCTGGTATGTCCATTTTATGAGTTAGGAAACAAAGCCTGCATAATTTATAAGCGAGGCCGTTCTGGTTGTAAATAATGAACAAATAGTAAAGAACGCTGCCAAGTAAAATTTGGGCTTTTTTCATTTAATTAGTGAGTGCGTCATTTATGAGCACCCATGTTTTTGCCCTGGATGTGAGCACTTTACTTTAGTCTAGTCATTTGCTTTAATATATCAATTGTGGTTAACCAATAGATCATCATGACACAACAAGGATTGGTTACAACCGCCGTGTTTCCTGTGGCAGGATTAGGTACTCGATTTTTACCTGCGACGAAAGCGATCCCCAAAGAAATGCTACCGATCGTCGATAAACCGTTGATACAGTATGCGGTAGAAGAAGCGGTAGAGGCGGGTATCAACGAGCTCATTTTCGTGACCAATAGTGAAAAGCGATCTATAAAAGATCATTTTGACCATAATTCAGGCCTGGAGGTCATGCTCTTTGAGCAAGGCAATATAGAACTTTTAGAGCAAATAAAAAAACTTATTCCTCCTCATGTGACTTTTTCTTATGTGCAACAATCACCAGCGCTTGGATTAGGCCATGCTATTTTACAAGTAAAACATCTTATTCATAACCAACCTTTTGCTGTCTTATTAGCGGATGATTTGATAGATAGTGAAGGAAGCGCATCGTGTTTACAACAAATGCTGCATCATTATGCGGACGTGAGAGAAACGCTGATCGCAGTTGAACACATACCTCTCTCTGCTACTGAAAAATACGGAATCATTCAAGTGGATGCGAATTGGCAGAGATACGGAAAAATTGATGGGATCATTGAGAAACCAACGCCGGAATGTGCACCTTCTCAATTGGCTGTGATTGGGAGATATATTTTAGAGCCCACCATTTTTGAGTGTTTAGAGCAAGTGAAACCGGGTAGAGGTGGAGAGATTCAATTAACCGATGCTATTGAGTTGTTATTGAATAAGCAGTCTGTTCAAGCCATGGAATTCGTCGGCAAACGTTACGATTGTGGAAGTAAGCTTGGCTATCTTCAGGCAACGGTCAGGTACGCTTTACGTCATCCTGAAGTGAAGGAAGATTTGAGCCGTTTTTTAAAGAAATTAATGGCGCAGGATGACGTCATCCTGCCTTGCTAAAAAATTTTTTTAAATCAGACTCCCCTGATATGAGGCGTGTATTATGATAAATTCTGATATTTTTAAAAAGCAAATTGCTGAAGTAGCTTTGAGCTATATTCCTCATGATAGTATCATTGGTATCGGGACGGGCACCACAATCGATTTCTTTATTCAATCGCTTAAACGGTTAAAGCATAAGATTGCTGGAGCGGTTGCTAGTTCTGAAAAAACCGCTCAGTTATTAAAAGCACAAGGGATTCCTGTCTTAGATTTAAATGGTGTTTATCCACTGTCTGTTTATTTTGATGGCGCCGATGAAGTAAACCCTCGCTTGCAATTAATCAAAGGAGGCGGAGGTGCACTTACTCGCGAAAAAATTATTGCGGCGACTGCAGAAACGTTTATCTGTTTGGTGGATCAAAGTAAGCGTGTAGATGTACTGGGGAAATTTCCCCTGTCTGTTGAAGTCATTCCCATGGCTCGTAGCCACGTCGCGCGTCAAATTGTCAAATTAAACGGTGATCCAGAATATCGAGTCGATTTTGTGACCGATAATGGTAATATTATTTTAGATGTGCACAGTATGCAAATTTTGGATCCTATACAACTGGAACAACAACTGAATAGCATTGTTGGCGTCGTAACCAACGGCATTTTTGCTCAGCGTCCAGCTGACTTGTTGTTGGTAGCAGGAGAATCAGGGATTGAGACGTTTTCATAGTCTAGCGTGTTGCGCTTACCATAAAAGAAGCTATACTTATTTTCAATCTACGTAATAATTGAGCTTAACATTAAAAGGACTCATGTTTTTATTTAACCTTCAGGGAGAGATCAGCATGAGAAATAGGGCTGTTTTTTTAGATTCAGATGGTGTTATTAATGAAGCCATTGTTCGTGAAGGTAAGGCCTATGCGCCAACCACCGTTGAAGAACTACATATTCCTGATGAAGTAAAGCCTGCATTGGATCGTTTAAAAAAAGCGGGCTTTCTTTTGTTGTGTGTTAGTAACAAGCCTGATGTTGCTCGGGGCTTAATGACACAGAAAAATGTAGATGCGATTATGGCCAAATTTCGTCAAACCCTTCCTTTAGATGATATTTTTTTATGCATGTCCCCTGATACAACAAATCCCAGTTATAAACCTAATCCTGGCCTTCTACTCGAAGGTGCCAAAAAATACGCGGTTGATCTTAAAGAAAGTTATATGATTGGTGATCGCTTTCGCGACGTTGGCGCCGGGAAAAATGCGGGCTGCAAAAAAACCATATGGATTAATCGACATTATAACGAACCGGATCCTAATCCACCCGCAGATTTCACAGCCAATTCACTCAAGGAAGCCGTTGATTGGTTATTAACGATAGACAATAAAAGGGAGCAGTAACATGAGCAAACAACCCACTGGCAGTATCGAACAAATGTCTATTAATACGATTCGAACCCTGTCAATAGATGCGGTCCAGCAAGCTAATTCAGGCCACCCCGGTACTCCCATGGCCTTAGCGCCTGCGGCTTACTATTTGTGGCAAAATGTCTTAAATTTTGACCCCAAAACCCCTATTTGGCCTAATCGAGACAGGTTTGTACTGTCCAACGGGCATGCCTCAATGTTACTGTATTCGCTCTTGCATTTAAGTCAGGTGCAAGCGGTTACCGATACGTATGAAATTTTAAATCAACTGTCAGTGCCTTTAGATGAGATTAAACGCTTTCGTCAATTGGATAGCCGTTGTCCAGGGCATCCTGAATATCGATGGACATCAGGTATAGAAACGACTACAGGACCTTTAGGGCAAGGTATTGCCAATAGCGTTGGTATGGCAATTGCGAGTCGATGGTTAAACACTTTTTTTAATCGGCCTAGTTTTGAGTTATTTAATTACAACGTTTATGCATTTTGTGGCGATGGTTGTTTGATGGAAGGTGTTGGTTCAGAAGCCGCTTCCATGGCAGGCCATTTGCAACTGTCTAATTTGTGCTGGATTTATGACAATAACCACATCACGATTGAAGGATCTACCGACATTACTTTTACGGAAAATGTGAGCGAACGTTTTCATGCTTATGGATGGCATGTATTGCAAGTCACCGATGTTAACGATTTAAATATGTTAAAACAGGCTTTTCAATCAGTTGAAAAAGAAAGCAAACGTCCTACCCTCATTATTTTAAATACGCATATTGGCTATGGGGCCCCAGATAAACAAGATACAGCTGCGGCTCATGGAGAAGCACTGGGTGAAGATGAAATTCGCTTGGCTAAACGCTTTTATGGCTGGCCAGAAGATGAGCATTTCCTCGTGCCTGATGCTGTTATTCAACATTTTAAAGAAGGAATAGGTGCGCGTGGACATGCCTTAAG
>CAMDBQ010000178.1 GCA_945889365.1 Legionella genomosp. 1
GTAACCGGCGCCCGCTTACGCAATATGAAAACCGATGAACACCAAAAGCTAACACTCGACGGCGTGTTTATCGCCATTGGTCACACCCCCAATACGTCATTATTTAAAGATCAGCTAGCCATGCAACAAGAAGGCTACCTAACCATTCAATCAGGACTACAAGGCAATGCCACTGCAACCAACATCCCCGGCGTTTTCGCCTGCGGCGACGTAGCGGATCACGTCTATCGTCAAGCGGTAACATCTGCAGGGTTCGGCTGTATGGCGGCGTTGGATGCTGAAAAATATTTGGATGAAGCATAGTAAAAAAAAATATGTCATCCCCACCAAGGCGAGGATCCATTCAAAATGTAATATCGATGTGTATTCAAGGATGATCCCCTCCTTCGCGGGAAAGACAAAACTCTCAAAAAAGCGCATTAGTTAAGTAATAACTCACCTACAAATACGCTATATTTTCAATGTAATTAACAATCCATACACAACGTTACCCACAGAAATTGTGGATAACTTAAATTGAACAATGTTCAAACGCAAAAAATAATATATATAGTTTTCAATCGCTTGCAACATAATGCCAACTTACTATACAATTTGGCCCAACCACCCAAAAACAAAGTTATTCACAAAAAGCGATGCTTGACGCCCTAACCATTCACCACAATGAACAATTGCTCGAATGCCTCGCGCAATCCCGTTCCTTTAGCGGCGGGTGAAGCGAGCGGTTTTTTTGTGATGGCTTTAGATTGTGTAGCGGCAAATTAGAAATGTCCCCGTTTGGTCCCAGTGAGCCTAGTGCCTCGTCTTGTTAATACGCTCCCTTAAACTGTCGTCCCCCCGTAGGCGGGGATCCATGCTTGGCATCACTACCATACCACACCAGAGATAGATCCCCGCCTTCGCGGGGACGACATGCATCAAACTTGTGGGAAATGATAAGGCCGCAGCACGTAGGCGGTGGGGAGCAATTGTCAACACGCCATAATATTGAACCTGAGTAGCCGCACGAATTACACCATCATTGAATTTGCTGATCCAGGCCTATCTGCGTATAATAAAACCATATATCATGGTCGAGATAGATAATGCCAAAAAAACTAACTGATTTGCCTCAAAATGTTACAGCGTACGTAATGAGCGATTATTTATCTGAAAAAGACAAATCGGCCCTAATTGCAACATCAAAAAAAACACAAGGCTTATTCCAACCTCCTCGTATGCAAGAGATGGCCAATAAATTGTTATTACAGGTCATGCGCGGTGAACATGAAAAGGCAGAAATAATATTAAAACACCGTCCTGAATTACTGATAATGACAGGAACCGCCACCGATTATTCTGGTCGAATGTTTGCAACGACCGCCTTTCGATATGCCTTGTGGGCATTGGACACCCGATACATGTGCAACATGATGCTGGATTGCCTGCCCAAAAGCGAGCAAGGTGAAGCCATAACCCAGGGGTTACTGGCTCAATTCAACGCACAAGTGCAGGATGGCCTGGATTATGAATTAAATGGCATGACCATTCATGAGGCGCATTATGATTTTTTACCCATCAAAGCAGCCCTTAAAACCTATGTTAATGAGTATGATAACTGGTGTGAGCATAATAGTGTGGACGCAATGAGGAACCAGTGGTCGAAAGTCGTTGGATTAGCTCAACGCTACTTTCCGGCACATGTAGCTCAACACTATTGTGACCCTGACGAGACATTGCTTCAAACACCAACGTTTAATAAAAAAACATTTAAGCGGTCTTTGGAGTTCAATAATTTTAATTCGAGCGCGCGGAAATTCTGGTACGCGGCGGTTTCTTCTACAGATGGTCTCGGGGTTAATTTTGGTATTGGCCGTAGTTTGGGCGCTGCAAGTGAGTGGGATTGGGTGGGTATGCAGTTCCTTTGCATGGCGGCCAAGCGGGACGCGAGTTTCGATTTAGCGGCTTTAACCGCCTTATGTGAAGTGAGAACGGCCGACCTATTTCCGCTCAAGCAGCGGCTGGAAGGTCCCATTCAAAAACCGGATTCGGTACCTGACCTGCCCTGGTGCGTGATTTCTTGACGTTGTGATAATACAGAGCAGCGGCGTAAGCCGCGGGAACTGGGTCTCGACAAAACTCGATAAACCACACCAGCAGACTTGGGCTTTTACTCCTCAAGTTTCTCTCTTTGCATCCAGATGACTGCTTCCCGTAGTTCCACATAAAAGCCTAAACTAGTGCCTCGTCTTGTTAATGCTCTCCCTTAAACTGTCGTCCGTCGCGGTTCGTGTGACTAAGCCCGGGCACCGTCGGCGACGCCAACCAGGAGCTCTCGCCAAAGAGCTCCTAAAGGGGCACGCCCTGGTCCCACTAAAACAAGAACCTTTGATTCTACCGGACCCTAACGGGCAACGGGTAGGACGGGCATAAGCCCCGGCCGCCCACAGAACCCTACGTACCGGAATACACGTTATATCAATAATTTCAAGGCGACAGCATATAGCCACCCAGGTCCGTCCCAACGCTTTCTATTGCAAAAACGCTGCCACCATCTTATCCTCCTTGCAGGAATGGCAGTATGATATTATTTCTTAACGGAGCCGGTAACACTATGATATGCAAACTATATTATGCATCCCTTTTTTCAATTATATGCACTGCGAGTTTTGCCACAGAATCACATCACCAATGTTATGCCCCATCCATAATGAGCCTCACGGATAGAGGAACCGTAACCGACACCCCTTGTGTTGTGCCCAATACAAAAGTGCTGATCGAGGGAGGGGTTCAATACCAACTGCTGACCCCCGCAGGCACACTACAAAATGAACCAGCAACGCAATTAAGCTTGGGATTACCCGCGCATAGCGAAATTTTTGTTGTAGTGCCCAATTATAACCGCATATCAACCCCGGCACTTTCCGGATTTAGTACAACCACGCTCGGGGCCAAACATGAGGTGATCGCGACAGATGACTGGATCGTATCCGTTCAAGGCTTGGTTAATCTTCCCGGAGGAAGCCAGGTTTTTGGTAGTCAAGGCACCGGAGCAATCCTGAATGGAATTGCTCTTTACGCACTAACACCCGCCCTTTCAATAGGCCTTATGGTCGGTGGCAGCACGTTAACAACCCCAAGCCTTTTCGGTGGAGAACGGTATAACAGTATCAATCCCAGCGTCAACTTGTGTTATTTCCCCATACCAACCCTTTATCTTTTTGCTGAAGCATTTGGCCAGAGCACAATAGCCCCAAATCTGGGAAGCGGTTTTATGGGCGATGCTGGCCTGGTTTATCAACTGGGATCAAAAGCAGCCGTCGACATTGAGTTTGGCCAGCGCCTCACCAGCCTGGCACTGGGGGGAATTGAGCATTATGTTGGCGCGGGCATTACGGTGGTGTTGTAATGACAACGTAAATATAAAGATGACATGTCAACCGAACCTGAACATATCAAGTTTTTTTAACATTCGCCGCTAAAGAAGTATCAGAAATAATAAAGGGGTTAACATGAAACTTTTCGTGACGGCATTACTGAGTGCCGTCCTTGTGTTTTCGAGTCAAACCGGGAGCTGTCAAAAAAGGTATGGTGAGTCGCTATGCACTTCAGCGGATTATGTTTGCATGAAAATCAAGCCAGGCGAAACATGGGAGGATTTGTTTCCAAGTCCTGAAGAACGCGATATTGTTAGGCGGATTAATCGCATGAATATCACGCTGCGTGCTGGAATGACCATTGCTGTGCCTAAAAATATCGATCGCTTGAGTATTTATGATGTGTCCCCTTTTCCAC
>CAMDBQ010000179.1 GCA_945889365.1 Legionella genomosp. 1
CAACAACGTTTCTATAAAACAATACATGACCATAGACGAGCTTCTATCCGCATTGCACAATAGAGATGTAGATGCTGCCTTAATAGATGCCGTCGCCGCTGATTATTGGATGATCAATGGCGCTGGGCAATATAGAGTCATCGGTAATAAAATTCCGATTGGTAATGGTTATGGAATATTAGCCAATATAGGACGGGAATCCCTCATGGCAGACATTAACCAGGCGATTCAACACATGATGGCTGATGGTAGCTATTCTACGATTTATTCGAGGTATTTTTAGGTGGATGTTTTATCCGTCGTTGAGAGCTATCCGAGTAGCGACCATCACACTAATTTCCGCAATCTTCTCATCCAAATCAACCGGCACATCGCCGCCACCCTGCGCCATATCATCACGTCCACCGCCTTTGCCGCACAAATGACGCACCAGCGCACCGGCTGTGGGTACATGACCGAGGATGGCTTTACTCACGCCAGCAACCACACTAAGCTTCCCTTCGGATACAGCGAGCAGCACAATAACGGCAGAATCCAAAGACGATTTCAATTGATCGATCATGGCTCTCAATCCTTGAGGATCAAGATTATCCAGACGTTTTACCAGCAAATTAACATCACCCATTTTTTGTGCTTCATCCACTAAGGCACGGCCAGAGTGAAGGGTTAATTGCTGTTGTAATTGTGCCAAGTCTTTTTCAGTCTGTTTTGCTTCTTGCATGAATTGGGTTAATTTTTCTGTTGCACTGGCCGAGGTGGTTTTCAGCTTTGCAGCCATCTCACCAAGTTGATCCAGTTGTTGATTAACCCAACGACATGCATGTGCGCCGGTGATTAATTCAATTCGTCTAACGCCGCTAGCAACGCCGTATTCAGCAATAATTTTAAACAGACCAATATCACCCGTTCGTCTGGCATGCGTACCGCCGCATAGTTCTTTTGAGAAGTCGCCCATGGACAACACTCTGACCGCGTCACCGTATTTCTCGCCAAACAAGGCAACCGCCCCGCTTTGTTTTGCATCGTCTATGCTCATCAACGTGGTTTTTACTTCATCATTGGCACGAATCTTATCATTGACCAATGTTTCCAATTGTTCGATTTGAGCAGGCGTCACCGCTTCAGTATGTGAAAAGTCAAAACGTGCACGATCGGCATCAACTAACGAGCCTTTTTGTTGCACGTGAGAGCCAACAATCTGTTTTAACGCGGCGTGCAATAGATGTGTAGCGGTATGATTTAGACGAATCGCTGCACGCCGTGCCTCATCAATTTGCGCATTAACAGGTTCATTGAGCACTAACTCACCCTTAATCAGCTCGCCGTAATGCACAATCGCTTGCCCTTGGCGCTGGGTGTCATCAACACGAAATAGGGCATGTTTACCCACCAATTGACCGCGATCGGCGATTTGGCCGCCACTTTCAGCATAAAAAGGCGTATCTTGCAGTACAAGCGCAGCTTTTGTTCCAGCGGTTAATCGCGTGACGTGCACACCATTATCCAACATGGCAATGACATGGGTTGATACTGCATTGTCGTTATACCCTTTAAATGATGACGCCACACCATCTAATTGTACCGAAGCTGAATAATCAACTTGGAACTGGCTGGCAGATTGTGATTGTTCGCGTTGCTGTTGCATACACCGATTGAAACCGTCCATATCCAAATGCACTCCCTGCTCTCGGGCAATATCGGCAGTCAAGTCCACAGGAAAACCGTACGTATCATACAGTTTAAATGCAACATCGCCTGGGATTTCATTGCCTTTTAACGCTTGAATTTGTTCTTGTAATAATCGTAATCCCTGTTCAAGGGTGCGTGAAAATTGATTTTCCTCTTGTTCTAAAACCCGTTCTATTTCTGATTGATGAGCGGTCAATTCAGGATAGGCTTTCCCCATAACCGCAACCAGAGGTGCTACCATTTTGCAAAAAAATGGCGATGGCAAACCTAATTTATTACCATGCCGAACTGCGCGTCGAATGATACGCCGCAAAACATAGCCACGACCTTCGTTACTGGGGATGACACCATCGGCAATCAAAAATGAACAGGCTCGGATGTGATCAGCAATGACCTTCAAAGAGGGGTGTTCTAAATCCAGCCCCTTACCCAGCTTACCAATCGCGTGTATCAAATGTTGGAAGCTATCAATTTCATAATTATTATGAACGCCCTGTACTACAGCAGCGATGCGCTCAAGTCCCATGCCAGTATCAACAGATGGCTTGGGCAGCGGATGCAATTGACCGTCTTTATCGCGGTTAAATTGCATGAAAACTAAATTCCAGACTTCTATATAGCGATCGCCATCTGCGGTGGGTGATCCTGGGGGCCCGCCTGCAATTTCAGGTCCGTGATCATAGAATATTTCAGTGCAAGGTCCACAAGGACCCGTATCTCCCATTGACCAGAAATTATCAGCAGCACCGAGGCGTGAAAAACGCTCGGGCGAAACCCCCATTTCATTAAGCCAAATCGCCGCAGCTTCATCATCATCTTCATACACCGTGATCCATAACCGCTCTACTGGCAATTTCAAAACAACGGTCAAAAATTCCCATGCGTAAGCAATTGCTTCACGCTTGAAATAATCACCAAAACTAAAGTTACCCAGCATTTCGAAAAACGTGTGATGACGAGCGGTGTAACCTACGTTTTCCAAATCATTGTGCTTGCCACCGGCACGCACACAACGTTGCGCACTGAACGCGCGTTGATACGCCCGTGGCTCGTTGCCCAAGAAGGTATCTTTAAATTGCACCATACCTGCATTGGTAAAGAGCAGTGTTGGATCATTGTTGGGTACCAGTGAACTGGTAGGTACTTTTTGATGGCCTTGCTTAGCAAAATAATCAAAAAATTCTTGTCTTATATCTGAACTTTTCATGTCGTGTTTCTCTTAAAATCAATAGTACTGTCTGTGCCGAAGGACAGACGGATTAAATCGTCATTTCTCTAAAAAATAAATTGATCGTATCCACCGAAAATCCACGATACAGCAAAAATTGTTTTTGCTTTTGTGTTGCTGCAAATGAGTGATCGTCATGTTCGCCATATTTTTTCATCCAAACATCCCTGGCATAGGACACCCAGTTATCGCGCTCAAGACCCAAGGCGTGTTCAATACAATCGCGGTCAATTCCCACCTGTTGCAAATCTTGCCGAATTCTAGCTGGTCCATGACCTTGACGGATCCGTGTGCGGCAAAAGCTTCCAACAAAGCGTTCATCGCTCTGCAAACCAAGGCGCTGGCATTCTGCAATGGCGTCTTGTATTTCAAGATCGGGGTGTTTTTTCTGCGCCAGTTTTTTTGCAAGTTCACGCGCGCCGTGTTCGCGCCTGGCAAGCAGGCGCACGGCACCGGCAAATGCTTTAGTCATCAGCCAGTTCAGCGATAGCTTCAGGAGCCGTAGCAGGTACTTTTTTAACCAATAATTCTGCTCTGATTTTTTGTTCGAGCAATTGCGCTATTTGTGGATGTTCTTTCAAATAGCCACGAACATTTTCTTTGCCTTGACCAATTTTTTCTTGATTATAACTATACCAAGCACCTGATTTTTCAATTAAGCCCAATTGTGAAGCCAAATTGATGATCTCACTTTCACGTGAAATGCCTTCGTTATAAAGAATATCAAACTCAGCCTGTTTAAAGGGAGGAGCGACTTTATTCTTGACTACTTTCACCCGTGTTTCACTGCCTACGATTTCTTCACCACGTTTAATCGCACCCGTTCGACGAATATCCAAACGTACGGAGG
>CAMDBQ010000180.1 GCA_945889365.1 Legionella genomosp. 1
CTCTTTCACATCTAAATGAACCTCTTAGTACACCAGGGCCTGTTGCATTAACGGCCTTTAAAAATTTAGTGAATTGTTAAAAGATGTGCTAGGCTGTAAATTGAGGGCCTGTTGACATGTCATCTTCCGAACTCCTACGTGCAGCGGCCTTATCATTACCCACAAGTTTGATGCATGTCGTCCCCGCGAAGGAGGGGACGACAACTCGTGGCTATGAACTCAAGCTGGGCGTCAGTTTACTGACTTGTGGGCAATGATAAGGCCGCGGGACGTAGGGAGTCGAAATGTCAGCAGGCCCTAAGGGATTTAAAAAAATATAAATTTCAACTTCATACTTGAGGAGGCATTTATGTCATTTGGTGCATATGTAAATGGGAAATGGTACAACCCATCCAACTCCCCTTCAATTATCAAAAATATTAATCCTGCTCAGCCAGATGACATTATTTCTGAGTTTCCTGGTGCCACAGCGCATGATGTGCAACTGGCCATTCAAGCCGCAGAAAAGGCTTTTCCATCCTGGAGCAGTACCCCCGGTCCTGAACGAGGCAGAGTTCTCTTACGAGCGGCAAATATTGTCAGAGAAAGAGCCGAAGAAATTGCTAGAATGATGACCCGAGAAGAGGGTAAAGCCATTCAGGAATCCAGAGGTGAAGTATTAAAAGGATTAGCGCTACTGGAGTATTATGCTGGTGAGGGTTATCGAATGGGAGGAAGAACCTCACCTGCTGAAGGGCGCGATGTTTTCGCTTTTACTCTGAGAAAACCATTAGGTGTTGTGGCTCTGATCTCTCCATTTAATTTTCCTTGGGCAAACCCCATGTGGAAATTATGTCCTGCTTTAGTCACTGGCAATACCGTTTTATTAAAACCATCGGAACTAACCCCGATGACAGCGTCTCTGTTGGTAGAAATTTTTCATGATGCCGGTCTTCCACCGGGGGTCTTGAATTTGCTGATTGGTCTAGGAAAAGATGTCGGAGACGCTATTGTGGAAGCACCGCAAATTAAAGCCATTTCCTTTACAGGGTCTAATGCTATTGGTGCTGCTATCAGTGTGAAAGCTGCAGCCTTAGGAAAAAAAGTATCCTGCGAAATGGGCGGTAAAAATGCCGTTGTCGTTTTAGATGATGCCGACCTCGATAAAGCAACTCAAGCAATCATTGGTGGGGCATTTGGCTCAACTGGTCAACGTTGCACGGCTACCTCTCGAATTATTGCCACCGCATCAGTGAAAGAGGAATTGCTCGCACGCTTAATCGAAAAAGCTAATCAACTTAAAATTGGTAATGGTTTGGATGAAACAGTTGATATGGGACCTGCGGTGTCTGATTCTCAATTAAAGAAAGATTTATCCTATATCGAAGTGGCTAAACAAGATGGCGCAAAATTAGTTTGTGGCGGAAAACAGCCGAAAAATCTTGGCAATGGCTATTTTATCGAACCCACGATTTTTGACAAAGTCAAACCCAATTTTAGAATTTTTCAAGAGGAAGTATTTGGTCCTGTCCTCTCCATTGTCACAGCCAAATCAATGGATGAAGCCTTTGAATTAGCCAACCAAGTTCCTTTTGGACTTTCAACTGCTATCTTTTCTCAAGATATCAATTACATCATGCATTATATCGATAAAGCTGAAACGGGTATGGTGCATATTAATGAACCCACTATTGGTGGTGAGGCTCAACTCCCCTTCGGTGGTGTCAAAGCAACATCGATTGGTGATCGAGAAATGTCGGATGAAGGTTTAAATTTCTACTCACATACTAAAACAGTCATCATCAATTTTTCTAATAGTGCAGAACGCTCAATGATGCGATGACAAAAACAACTTATCTGCCTATACCATTTTTTTCAATACGGTATAGGCGGATCTCAGCCCTGGCTGCAGGGCTTGATAGCCGGAGCCATTATTCTTTCAACTTCCACCGCTTATGCAACCATAACCACTGCTCAGGATTCGCCAAGACAATCCGCTCCAATGCCTGATTATAAGCCAGCGTATTTTTGTAAATTGATTCTTGCGTGGTGGGATAATCTTGCCAGGCGATCGGTTCGTGAAATTCCAGGACGTGACGGCCATTGGGAAGTCGGTAACCTGCAGCGGGCACGACTGGCACGCCTGTATTGCGGGATAAACTGGCTAAGCTACGGTATGTACCGGCTTTTTTACCAAAAAATTCTGCGGCTATGCCATCGCGATTGACTAGTGATGCGTGTTGATCTAACACAAACACCACGGCATGATTTTTTTCCAGAACATCACAGACTTGTTGTAGCGAATCTTTTTTGGGAATGACATTTAATCCGGCCTTGAAATAACGGCGGAACAGAATACGCTCCAGCGTTTTGCTGCCTAGCGTTCTGCGGATGAAATGGAACTGACCTTGGAATTGTTTGAAGTTTAAAATTCCGCCAAGCGGCGCGAACTCCCAATTTCCAAAGTGACCGGTCAAGACCAATACACCCTTCCCTTCTGCAGCCACCGCCAATAAACGCTCATACCCAACCACATCAACACGATCACATAATTGCTTTTCGTTTAAAAAACGCAGATGGATCATTTCTTTGATTGAAGTCAAGAGATGAGAATAAAAGGCTTTGGCTAGGTGCTCTTGCTCTTGTCGCGTTAATACATGATCAAATACTTGTTTGATATTTTCTATTACCACGTTTCGACGGTAGGGAATGCAATGATAAGCAAGCTTTCCGGCGAAAGAAACGCGCATGTTTTTAACTTTTTTTGCAAGGATGTCTCTCATAAGGCTTTAATCAATAAACAAGCATTCATGCTGGCAAAGCCGCGATTGATCACCATTGCATAGGGTTTGTCTTCCGCCAGTTTTCTGGTTTCACGCGTTGCATTGAGTGTTGCACATTCAGGTGAAAGAGTATCTAGAGCAGCAATGCCAGGCACGCATTTCGCTAGTAATGCTTGCGTGGTTAATACCGTGTCCAACACGCCAGATGCACAGATCGTGTGCCCCATTGACCATTTGAACGCCGTCACAGGCACTTGATGTTCACCAAAAACAACATGAAAAGCCTGTGCTTCGCTAATGTCTGATTTTTGATTGCCATTACCGTGTGCAACCAATAATCCTATGTCTGCAGGGCTCACATCATATTGCTCCAGTGTGCGTTGCATCAACGATGCTAAATGCGCACCGTCAGCTTCAATGGAAAATAATCCATTCGCTTCTGTTGCAGACATGCCGCCGGTGATCTCAGCATAACAAACGGCTCCACGAGCTAACGCGCTGGCTTCGCTTTCCAAAACAAGTGCCGCAGCACCTTCGGCCATTATCGTGCCATCATGTGCTGTATCGAATGGCTTCAAATGTTGGGCACTAACAACACCCAGCTTGTCATAATAATAAAGTGCTTGTGGTTCGGTACCCACATCATAAGCAACGACTACTGCACGTTCGGCTTGGCCCTGCTTAATCGTATGATACGCTTCAATAATAGCCTGCATACCACCGACTACATGATTGGCTACGTTATGATTTACCCCTTTGAATCCATAAGTAATACCAGTGTAGGCCAAAACGTTATTCGGCAGAATCCGTAACAACCAGGTCGGGTGAACTTCATTAAATAATTGCTTGGCAAATTCCTGCATATCGCCGTCGGTTTTTGCAATCAGGGGTAGAAAATCATACTGCTGATAATATTTATTACCAGGCGATCCAACAAACACGGCTGTTTCGTCATTGAATACATCGGTTGATTCGAGCGTATCACGGTAA
>CAMDBQ010000181.1 GCA_945889365.1 Legionella genomosp. 1
TTTTGATCGTAGCGTATAACCTGATAGCGGTTAGCCGAACATATATGAACACCAAGCGTGGGAATCAAGCCGACATGATGCCAGCAACCTACAGAACCTCATATCGCCAAGACAGGGAAAATACAGTATAATTAGTCCAAATTTATTGCATCTGGTTTTGATATGGACGAACTGAAAAGTAAATCACAAAAAAAACGCGACGCGGAAGGCTTGAGAAAACTGGGCGTTGAGCTGGTTTCCTTAAGTCTGGACAAGCTTGATTTGTTACCGCTTTCTGATCATTTAAAACGTGCGATTATTGAAGCGAAAGCGTTAAGAAGTCACGGTGCGGTGAGACGTCAGACTCAATTGATTGGCAAGCTGATGCGATCGGCCGAGTATGATGCGATCATCGAGGCTTATGCCGGAGTGCAAGCCGAAGACAGTTCACAAACGGCCCGATTCCATGACGTTGAGCATTGGCGCGAGCGCTTGATTCATGACGGAAAAGAGGCGTTAACCGCGTTTATTGAAGCGTATCCAGAAATCGATGTACAACCACTTCGCCAACTCATTAAAAAAGCCGTTGATGATCAAGCAAAACAAAAAAACACCGGCGCCAGCAAAGCGCTGTTTCGCTACCTGAGGCCTTACCTATTATGAAATTTTCGTTGTTTATCAGCTGTCCCAAAGGCTTGGAATATTTATTGGAAGACGAGCTTCGATCATTAGGCTTGCATGTCTCCCGTGTTAGTCCGCAGGGGGTGTTTGGCACGGCCGATCTGGCGCTGGTTTATCATTTGTGTTTATGGTCGCGTTTAGCCAATCGGGTACAATTGATCTTATTCAGTGGCGATGCCCTTAATCAGGAAACCTTGTATGAATTGTGTCACAAATACCCATGGCACACCGTATTTTCTGCAGATAAAACCTTAGGCATTGAATTCCATGGCGTCTCGACTGAAATTCGCAACACGATGTTTGGCGCGCAGGTGGTTAAAGATGCGATTGTTGATCAATTCCGTGAATTGCAGGGTGAGCGTCCGGTGATTGAGCGTGAAAATCCGCAAATTCGTCTGCATGCCTATTTGAAGAATGATAATATCACGGTTAGTTTGGATTTGACCGGGTATAGTATGCACCAGCGGGGTTATCGCACTGAAGCCGGTGTGGCTCCTCTGAAAGAAAATATTGCCGCGGCGATGTTAGTTCGTGCTAAATGGCCAGAGCGGGTAGCAACGGGTGCCGCATTGCATGATCCATTTTGTGGTTCAGGTACGATTGTGATTGAAGCGGCCATGATGGCGGCCAATATTGCGCCTGGTTTGTTACGAATGGATCAGTCATTCCAGCATTGGACTAAGCATGAGCCTGCAGTATGGGAAGCGATTCACACGCAAGCGTTGAAGGCCGTCAAACCGATTGACATGAAGTTCCGTGGTACTGATATCGATCCCGACATGATCATCCTTGCCCACGCGAATGCTGAACGTGCCGGTGTGTCCCATTGGGTTGATTTTGCCTGTTTGCCATTGGAAGCGTGCACACCCACGGCTGAAAAAGGTTTATTGATTGGCAATCCACCCTATGGTGAGCGTCTCAGTGATGCCACGCAATTAATCCCGCTTTATCAGCAGTTAGGTCAAGTTCTGTTTGATCATTATCAAGGCTGGCAAGCCGCTATGTTGACGTCTAATCCCATGTTGGCCAAGGCCATGGGTTTGCGCGCCAGTAAATCATATACTTTGTATAACGGTGCACTTGAATGTAAATTATATTGTGTTGCTTTGGATGCTGAAAATCAGTTGCGACGTTTTGAGCCCGGTCGTTTATCCGCTGGCGCGCAAATGTTTGCGAATCGCCTGCAAAAAAATTACAGTCATTTGCAAAAATGGGCGAAACGCAGCCAGGTGAATTGTTACCGGGTTTATGATGCGGATTTGCCTGAATATGCATTTGCGATTGATTTATATAATGATCACGCTGTCTTGCAGGAATATACAGCGCCTGCCTCGATTGATGCGCATAAGGCGGAAAAACGCAGCCTTGATGTGATACAAGCCGTGCCGGGTGCATTGGGTATTCTTTCTGAACATCTGGTGGTCAAACGTCGCCAGCAGCAAAAAGGTACAAACCAATATCAGAAAATGAATCAGGTCGGGCGCACGATGGTCGTAGCGGAAGGCCAGGCCAAATTTAATGTGAATTTGTATGATTATCTGGATACGGGTTTGTTTTTAGATCACCGACCACTGCGTTTGCGATTCGCGAAATTACCGAAAAACACGCGTTTTCTAAATTGTTTTTGCTATACCGCAACGGCCAGTGTACACGCCGCTCTAGCTGGTGCGTTGACTACAAACGTTGATTTATCCAATACCTATTTAAAGTGGGGTGAAGAAAACTTCAGGTTAAATCAGCTAGATGTATCCCGTCATCAATTTATCCAATACGATTGCATGGAATGGTTAAACATGACCACCGATCGATTTGACGTGATCTTTTTAGATCCGCCCAGTTTTTCTAATTCCAAACGCATGACGAATACACTGGATATTCAGCGTGATCAAGCGTCGTTGATTAATGCTGCCATGAAATTGTTAAATCCGAATGGTACGTTGTATTTTTCTACTAATTTCCGACAGTTCAAATTGTCACCGGAGATTAGCAGTCAATATACGGTAAAGGATATTAGTGCGGAGACAATTGATTTGGATTTCAAACGTAATCAGCGGATACATCAGTGTTTTGTGATTGCAGGTAAGATCGCGTAGATTGGTATTTCTTGTACTTCCCCTTAATCTACTATAGATTAAAACCCAACCTCGAAGGATAGCAGAGAAAATAATGATCGACTTGTTTCGTGACCAGCCACGTCCGTTCTACATGATTTTCATGCTGGAAATTTGGGAGCGCTTTGGTTTTTATACCGTGCAAGGTATTCTCGTCCTGTATTTTGTTCGATTTCTTGGTTTCTCTGATGAAGCGGCGTATTACACCTTTGGTGCGTTTTCGGCATTGGTTTATGGCATGGTGGCTTTAGGTGGGTATCTGGGCGATGCGGTTTTAGGTACCAAGCGCACGTTGGTTTTAGGATTGATTGTTCTTGCCTTGGGTTATCTCGCTCTGGCTTTGACGGATAAACAACATGTGTTTCTGGCTTTGGGGCTCATTTGCGTTGGAAATGGGTTGTTCAAGGCGAATCCGTCTAACTTGCTGGCTAAATCTTATGCGGTGAATGACCCCCGGTTGCATAGTGGTTTTACCCTTTATTATATGGCAATCAATACGGGCGCAATCGTTGCGTTGTTCGCCGGCCCTGCCTTGTCTAGTCATTATGGCTATTCTTACGCTTATTTTGCTAGTTTTCTGGGTATTATGCTGGGATTGGCTAACTATGTGTTCCAGCGACAGCATATTGCCATGATTAATACACCAGCGGATCAAAAAATTATAGGGTTTTGGCAATGGGAACTGATTGCCTTGGGGGTTATTTTCTTAACCAACATGTCGGCATATCTGTTGCAGCACGTCATGCTGGCTAAAAACCTGCTTTGGTTGATCACGCTGCTGTTGGTTGGGCTGTATTTTGTTTTCATGAGACGTGAAAATCAAGCGAATCGAATGCGCATGTTGGTGGCGTTTATTCTAATGCTGGAGGCCGTAGCGTTTTTCACGCTCTATCAACAA
>CAMDBQ010000182.1 GCA_945889365.1 Legionella genomosp. 1
TGGCTTGGAAAAGCAAGGTGACGAGGGGCGAGTCAGTTACGATGCAGATAATCATCAAAAAATGGTTAATCTCCGTGCGCAAAAAATTGCAGGCATAGCACGTCATTATTCTAAATTACAAATCGAAGGTGATGATCAAGCGCCAGTACTACTCGTTGGATGGGGGAGTACTTACGGTAGCTTAAAATCCGTGCTCATTCAGTGTCAGGCCGATGGTATACCCGTTGCCCTGGTGCATTTGCGCCACCTGAATCCATTACCCGATGATTTAGGCGCAATACTCCGATCCTATAAACATGTTCTGGTAGCCGAATTGAATTCTGGACAACTGTGCCAGGTATTACGCGCGCGATATTTGGTTGATGCCAAATCGATTAGTCAATGCAACGGCCAGCCATTTACAACGAGCTATCTTGTTAATGCCATCAAAATGGAAGTGACTCATGAACAAGCCAACATACACGCGTGAAGATTTTACCAATGACAATGAGGTTCGATGGTGTCCAGGATGTGGTGATTACGCTATTTTAATGGCATTACAACGCTTATTGCCAGAACTTGGATTGCCGCCAGAGCAGCATGTGTTTGTGTCCGGGATTGGCTGCGCAGGGCGGCTTCCATATTATATGCACACCTATGGCTTCCATACCATTCACGGCCGAGCCATGGCAGTGGCAACCGGCTTGAAAGCCATGCATGATGATTTGTGTGTTTGGGTCATTACTGGCGATGGCGATGCATTGAGTATTGGTGGAAACCATTTGATCCACACGCTGCGCCGTAATGTGAATCTAAATATCTTATTGGTGAATAACCAAGTGTATGGACTGACGAAAGGGCAGTTTTCACCTACATCGAAAAAAGGTCAAATAACCAAGACATCTCCTCAAGGCGTGACCAACCAACCCGTCAATCCGTTGGCTTTGGCATTGGCAGCAGGAGCGACTTTTGTCGCGCGTGCTGTTGATAAAGATCCTGTACAATTGGGCGTTGTTCTGAAACAGGCTTATGAGCATCCCGGATGTTCGTTTGTGGAAATATATCAGGATTGTAATATCTTTAATCACGGTGCTTTTGACGAGTTCTCGTTAAAATCTAATCGTGCTGAGAATACTGTGATGTTAAATCATGGTGCCCCATTGGTTTTTGGTAAAGAAAATCAATGGGGCTTGGCATTACAAGGCGAAGTTTTTCAACGGGTTGCAAGCGTTGAAGAGAAAAGTGGCTCTCACGATACGACTAGTTTTATAGCGGCAATGCGCTTGGCGCAACTGACCTTTCCCGAATATCCCGTGCCGCTGGGTGTTTATTATCAACAACCTCGCGACATGTTTACTTTGCCATGTGAAATTAAGAAAACAATAGATGATTTGCCTGGGTTGTTTAGGGCGAAGGCGAGTTGGCAGCAGGGGTGATATAACTGCGAGCCACTAGTGCCTCGTCTTGTTAATGCGCCCCCTTAAGCCGTCGTCCCTGCGAAGGAGGGAAGCGTACGCCCGTGAGGGCGTAACATCAGATTGGTGCAAGTCCACTCCAGAGTAAGCCATGAACTCTGAAATTGAAAGTAACTGCGTTGCCGTGAGGCAGGGTGGAGAGTAACTGGAAATGAACCATCGGTCTATACGATGAGGAACCTGCTTCGGCAGCACGGGGATGACGAGCCTGCGATCCTATGGCGAAGTCTGGAAAACACCTATCACGCTGTAGTGGCGGTTAAAGCGATGATAAGACACGTGTTGTGGTTGAGGACTGAACGATGGGAATGTGTTGCTTGCTAATATATACCTTCACGACCTAGATGTATTAATGACCAGCAAAGGTTATCAGATGGTACGATATGCCGATGATCTCGTCACGCTGTGTAACACGGAAGAAGAGGCTAATAAAGCCCTTGCGATCGTAAAACAGTGGATGATAGAAAACGGATTAGCGTTACATCCAGATAAAGCCCATATTGGAAATTGTACCATCATCGGCGAGGGTTTCGAGTTTCTTGGGTATCGATTTGAGTGTGGAAAGCGTGCAGGCAGGAAAACCAATATGAAGAAGCTGCGTGATACAATCCGATTATCGCTCACGAAATCTTTTGCGACAAAACCCGACAACTCGTGGCTATGGGCTCAAGCTGGGCGAGGGTTTCCTGAGTTGTGGGTAATGATAAGGCCGCGGCACGTAGGCGGTGGGGAGCAATTGTCAACACGCCCTAGAGCTATGACGCTGGATCATACAAAGGATTTAGGTCGTTTATTTGAGAATTTGCACTAAACTCGTGAATGTTTGCGTTACTGGGTTTGAATCTGCTCGGTAATGCAAACGTTCACGAATTTAGATGCGTACAATGGTGGTCTGTCTCTAAAACGGGATATCATCATCCAGTTCTTCAAACGCTTCTTGTGCTGCTGTTTGAGTTGATTGTGCAGTTTGTTTCTGTTGTTGTGGTCTACGAGCAGTAGGATCGCCTTGTTGCGGCTCTTGTTGCGACATCGGTTGTGAATCACCGAAACCGCCGCTTTGACCTTTACCGTCCAGCATTTGAATATCGGATGCGACGATTTCTGTTGTGTAGCGATCCTGGCCTTGTTGATCTTGCCATTTACGCGTACGTAAACTGCCTTCAACATAAATTTTTGAGCCTTTGCGAACATATTCGCCAACAATTTCACCCAATCGGTTGAAACAGACCACGCGATGCCACTCGGTTCGTTCTTGCTTGTTACCGGTTTCCTTGTCTTTCCACGTTTCACTGGTCGCTACTGATATGGTAGCGACTGCGTTGCCGTTAGGCATATAACGAACTTCCGGATCCCCGCCAATGTTGCCTACTAATATGACTTTATTGATTCCACGTGCCACTTTTTTCTCCGTTGCGATAGTTAGGACTAGAGTATACCCAATCTAAAAATATTTATACACCCGAACCTTCGGACAGCTAGACAACCAAATCAGGGAGATCATTCCCTGCGTTTAGTCTTTAGTATGAACAAGGATGGGTCCACAGCTTTTGAATTACACTTTGGTCTGTTAAATGATCCACGAATTATTTCAAAAAACGAAGTAACAGTGGGTTTGTCGAAGGGTTGAATAATTTGATCAAAGTAGCGAAGAGACGTTGCTATGGAATTTTGAAAACTGAGACGCTTTTTCAGCGATTATACTTGGATTTGCAAGGGTTCGAAATTTACGCATAATCCGATCCACTAGAAATCCGACAGAGCCGGGAAATTTCGTACCTTCCTGCAAAGAACCCCTGCAAGCTATAGATCCGCCTAAATTTTGGAAAATGCCGAAGGGATCAGGGCTAGGAAAAATAGCCGTGTTACGACACTGACTGCGTTAATATTTGACAAGTAAGTAGCTATACACTACATTTAATTTAGTGAAAACAAGTTCCGGGTGCCTAAATTGAACACACTAGTGGCTAAACACATTGGAAACGCAACTATCTCACTCTTTAGTGATGACAACGGCATATCTATGAACAGTAAAAATTCAAACATAACTATTGCGTCCACTGCCACAAATTCCAGTGATCTAGGTGTAGCCACCCACTATCCAAACATAACGGCCGCACGCATGGCATCCAATGATATACTAGAACTTGCCTATTCTTGGGTATGCAAGCAACGAGAACCGCGGCCACATAATAACAGTGTATGGGATTTACGGT
>CAMDBQ010000183.1 GCA_945889365.1 Legionella genomosp. 1
ATTAAAAATGATGACAGGCTTAAACACATTCAATTCAAAATTTCCTTGACTTGCTGCAAAACCAATGGTGGTATCATTGCCAAAAACTTGTGCACACACCATGGTCATGGCTTCTGCCTGAGTTGGATTCACTTTGCCGGGCATAATCGATGAGCCGGGTTCATTTTCAGGCAAAACCAATTCGCCAATGCCACATCGAGGGCCTGAAGCTAACCAACGCAAATCATTGGCAATTTTCATCAGGGCGCAAGCCAGTGTTTTCAGTACGCTGTGTGCCATTACCAATGATTCGTGTGATGCAAGGGCTGCAAACTTGTTGGGTGCGGTCACAAATGGCAAGCCAGTGATGTCGGCAATATGTGCGGCTGATTTAACTGCAAATTGAGGATGAGTATTTAATCCTGTGCCTACAGCAGTACCGCCTAACGCGAGTTCAAATAATTCAGGTAACATTTGGTCAATGCGCATGAGGCATGCATCTAATTGAGCAACATAGCCTGAAAACTCCTGCCCTAATGTTAACGGTACGGCATCTTGCAAATGGGTGCGACCAATTTTCACTATGTCTTTATAGGCGTCCATCTTGACTGCCAAACCATTCCGTAATGTGCGGACCGCCGGAATTAATTTTTGTTTGAACGCTAACGCAGCAGCAATGTGCATCGCAGTTGGGAAGGTGTCATTGGATGATTGAGACATATTCACATCATCATTGGGGTGAATAGGGGTTTTGCTGCCCAGCGTGCCACCAGATATGGCGATCGCGCGATTGGAAATCACTTCATTGGCATTCATATTTGATTGGGTGCCGCTTCCGGTTTGCCAAACATGCAAAGGAAAATGTGCATCTAAAATGCCACGGCTGACTTCATTGGCGGCCTGAATAATTAAGTCGGCTTTGGCTTGTGATAATTTACCCAGCTCAAGATTGGTTAATGCCGCCGCTTTTTTTAATATACCAAAGGCATGCGTTACTTCGCGTGGCATGAGGTCGTCACCAATATTAAAATGATGTAACGAACGCTCGGTTTGTGCACCCCAATATTTGTCGGAAGCAACTGAAATCTCGCCCATGCTATCGGTTTCTATGCGTGTTGTGGTCATGTTGTATTGGCTCGCGTTTGTCGTCTTTGCTTCGCTATCGCTCGCAAAGACGAATACTTAAAACAGCTATTTTATCACAAAGCTCCGTAATTATTGATATACTCTCCATCATAATATTTCAATGAGAGTTTCGGTGCGAACGATACGAATTTACCAGCCAGGTCAGTATTCCATGGGTGAATTGGTCGAGCTGTCGGCCACGGCCAGTCAACATGTGGGTGTGGTGTTGCGTATGCAGCCTGCTGATGAATTAACCCTGTTTTGTGGCGATAACCGTGAATTTTCGGGCCGCATCACCAGCGTACACAAAAAAAAGGTGTGGGTGATGATCACCGGCGTGCAAGATGTTAATCATGAGTCGCCACGCCTAATTCACCTGGCGCAAGCCATTTCAAAAGGTGATCGCATGGAATGGGTCATTCAGAAAGCCGTGGAGCTTGGTGTTGCAAGCATTACGCCATTATTCACCGCACACTGCGTCGTTAGGCTGGATGCAGAGCGGCTTGCTAAAAAACAGGCTCAATGGCAGTCTATCGCCATTGGTGCGTGTGAACAATCCGGGCGAAATCAAGTGCCAACTGTAAACCCGGCATGTTCTTTGGATGTGTATTTGCAACGTTGTTGCGCTACAATAAAGTTGGTTCTTCATCCGTTTGCAGCTAAATCGTGGCGGGATGTCATATTTAGCAAAGGCGATGTTGCCTTACTGATTGGTCCGGAAGGTGGTTTGAGTGATGAAGAAGTGACCCAAGCCCAAACACATGATTTTCAGTCTTTGTGTTTGGGTCCGCGAATTTTGCGTACTGAAACGGCAGCTATTACCGCATTGAGCGTTTTGCAAGCAGTGGCCGGTGATTTATAATTTATTTTAATAAACAACAGAGGGTTTTTCATGAGTGAACATACTAAAGCAGTAACGGATGCAAGTTTTGATCAAGACGTTTTGAATTCCACTAAACCCGTTCTGGTTGATTTCTGGGCTGAATGGTGCGGTCCATGTCGTGCATTGACACCGGTCTTTAACGACGTAGCCGAAAGCCACAACGAAAAGGTCACGTTTGTTAAAATCAATATCGATGAAAACCCAAAAACACCATCAAAATATGGTGTAATGAGTATTCCTACACTGATTCTGTTTAAAAACGGATTGGTCGAAGCCACGAAAATGGGCTTGATGACCAAATCAGAGTTGAGTGCATTTTTGGATGGGAATGTTTAACACGCATCCAGTGTAGGGGCGCGCGGCGCGCGCCCTTTTTTATCAAGCCACCGAGACCCCAAATCAAACACTAAAAACCAACCAAACACCACAAGCGAATTGGAAAATCCAAAGGGTGGTGTTGCAAAACTGATCAGGATGGAATAATTCCAAAACACATAAAATAGGCCGGTTAACACGCCCGGATTATGTTTGAAGTTGACCCAGGCCATGCCCGCTAAAAACCCCCATATCATGGCTCCCAGCAGACTGAAATATCCATAATCAATAAACAATCCTCCCCATGCGCCTGTAAAATAGCCATAGATTTTAGCCTTCATCAAGACAGTATAATGCTCTTTTAAAAAGGCTGATCCTTGAGGAAACAGCCGGAGCGCCGCGGCAACCATATCAATATGATAACTTCCATATAAAGCAGGAATATCTTCGCGTGCTGCCAATATTTTTTCTGTTACCTGGAGGCTTTGCGTTAAGTAAAAAACAGTATTTAAAGCCGATAGCTCAAAGCCTGGATTGTTTAATCGTAGCAAATAAGGCTTAGGCTTAGCGCCGCCAACATCCCCGGCATATTGCAGGGCTTGCTCTGCAGTTCTCGATGATTCGGCGGCTCTCACACTCCACATGATGCTGCTGTACACCATAAATATCAGTAAAAGCAGCGCCGCACCCATCTTCAGGGTGCGTGAGTTTGGCATCCAGGATTTGCCCAGTCTGGTTCGGGTGTAGCAGGATATGCCAATAAATAAAAGTAACAGCAATATGGGACTTCGTCCCCCAGCAAGAATCGCCACACAAAAAATAATGCCTACAAATACATAGAGGGACAGGCGTGCAAATCGTGAAAGACGTTCATATTCAATTACTCCCGCAACCAATCCCACAAACCCTGCGGGATAGGTTACATAGGCAAGAGCCGATAACAAACCGCCATGAGATTGACCTCCGTGAAGCAAATTTTGTGCTTTTATGGCTCTGAGTGTGGCTATGGATGCTAGGTTAATGTCCTGAATGGCAATGAAGTTGTTGTAAATGCTAACCAGTCCGCCTGTTACACCCATGAGTAACAGCAGAGGCGTGAATAGGGCATCATCGCTGGCCGTTTGCGGGGTGTGCTGTCTTTTATTAAATAAAATAAACGCTAAGCCGGAACCTGCAATAAATAATGAAATATGGGCAAACAGAAAGACCGATCCTTGGAGAGAAATTTCTGGTGTTAATGATACCGGACCCACAAAGTAGATGCATAGAATGAAGCACCAAAATAAGGTCATGACAACAGCGGGGTGGACGGGGCTTTTCATTATTAATACCTATGTTGTGTGTA
>CAMDBQ010000184.1 GCA_945889365.1 Legionella genomosp. 1
CTGCATTGCGGTCATGCATTAAATAAAATATTGAAAGACATTATTATCAAATCAAAATCATTCAGCGGTTTTGATGCACCTTTTGTACCCGGTTGGGATTGTCATGGTTTGCCAATTGAGCTTAACGTTGAAAAAAAATCAGGTAAAGCGGGTGTAAAAATCACGGCCACTGAATTTCGTAAAAAATGCCGTGACTATGCAGCCAGTCAGATTGATATCCAACGCGACGAATTCCAACGATTAGGTGTATTTGGTGATTGGCAAAATCCCTATGCAACCATGGATTTTAGCTACGAAGCCAATATTCTGCGTGCACTCGGAACAATCATTGAGAACGGCCATTTGCATCAAGGTTTTAAACCTGTGCATTGGTGCATCGATTGCGGCTCGTCGCTGGCCGAAGCTGAAGTGGATTATGAAGATAAAACATCTTCATCCATTGATATCGCTTTTTATGCACGAGATGCGCGTGCGTTTATCGATAAATTGAATCCCAGCTTGTCAGAAAAATCCGTTATTGTACCCATTTGGACGACCACTCCATGGACATTGCCGGCAAATGAAGCGGTATGTTTGCATCCTGAATTTGACTATACCTTGGTGGACACGGCTGATCATTATTTCCTGGTCGCTACAGACTTGGTTGAGTCAGTGATGATGCGTTATGGTATCAAGCAATATCAATCAGCTGCCGTAGTTAAAGGTCAGACACTTGAGCACTTGTTATTAAAGCATCCTTTCAATGAACGTGATGTACCCGTCGTACTGGGTCTGCACGTAACCACCGAATCAGGTACTGGTTGTGTGCATACAGCACCTGCGCACGGGCCAGACGATTATAAAGTAGGGTTGGCTTACAAGTTACCTTTAATCAATCCGGTTATGGCTAATGGCTGCTATGCTTCGGATGTACCTTTATTTGCAGGATTATCTGTATTAAAGGTTAACTCTCAAGTAATGGATGTATTACGCGAACACGGCGTGTTATTGCATGAAGAATCGCTGCTTCACAGTTATCCGCATTGCTGGCGCCACAAGACGCCGGTGATTTTCCGTGCGACGCCACAATGGTTTATTTCCATGGATAACAACGGGTTGCGCGCGCAATTGCTTGAGCAAATTAATACCGTTACCTGGTTGCCTGATTGGGGTAAAGCACGCATTGAAAGCATGGTTGAAAGCCGGCCTGACTGGTGTGTTTCACGACAGCGCGCCTGGGGCACACCAATGCCTTTGTTTATCCATAAAGAAAGTCGCACGCTTCATCCTGATACTGCAACATTTATTGAGCAGGTCGCTTTGCGTGTTGAACAATCCGGCATTGATGCCTGGTTTGATCTCGATGCGGTAGAGCTTTTGGGTGAAGATGCGGAATGTTATGAAAAAGTTAACGATACGCTGGATGTGTGGTTTGATTCGGGTGTGTCGCATTTTTGCGTACTGAAACAAGGCGATAGTTTGGGCTTTCCTGCTGATGTTTATTTTGAAGGCTCGGATCAACATCGTGGCTGGTTTAATTCATCACTGACGACTGCCGTTGCAATGCATGGCGTACCTCCCTATAAAACAGTATTAACGCATGGTTATACGGTTGATGCCGAAGGCAAGAAGCTGTCTAAATCCAAAGGTAACTATGTTGCCCTGGATAAAATGATAGCCCAGCATGGCGCGGATATTTTGCGCTTATGGGTGGCCTCAACTGATTATCGTAATGAAGTCAGTATTTCGGATGAAATCATCAAACGCAATGGCGATGCTTATCGACGAATTCGTAATACAGCTCGGTTTTTATTGGCCAATTTATTTGATTTTGTTCCTGAGAAAGATAGTGTGCCAGTCGATAGGATGGTTGAACTGGATCGTTGGGCGATAAAGCGCTGTCAGGATTTGCAAGCTGAAATACTCAGTGCTTATGAGCAATATAATTTTCATGTGATTTATCAGAAAATTCATAATTACTGTGCAGTCGATATGGGTAGTTTTTATCTGGATATGATTAAAGATAGGCAATATACCTCATCGGTTGACAGTTTGGCTCGTCGCTCATGTCAAACGGCTATGTACCATATTGTCCAGGCACTAACACGTTGGTTAGCGCCAATTTTATCGTTTACTGCAGAAGAAATATGGCATGCGATTCCTGGTAATAGCGGGGAGTCTGTGTTTATTGAAGAATGGTATCAAGACTGGCCCGTTGTTAGTCATGTGAAGATGGGTGACTGGACGCAAATTCATGCCATTCGCGATGAAGTGAATAAAGCGTTGGAAGCCACACGTCAAGCCGGATTAATCGGTTCAGGTCTGGCTGCTGATGTTACGCTTTATGCGAATGATCAAGCGAAGTCGATTTTGGATCGTTTAAAAAATGAATTGCGTTTTGTACTGATCACCTCATCAACCCAAGTGTTGCCGATGCATGATCGACCGGCAGATGCCGTATTAAATGAGGCACTCGGTGTTGCAATACATGTGCAAGCTAGCGAAGCTGCAAAATGTGAACGTTGCTGGCATCGATGTGAAGACATTGGTCAAAACTCCGAACACCCTGAACTGTGCCTGCGTTGCGTCGGGAATATTAGCGGTGATGATGAAGTGAGGCATTTCGTATGAAAAAGTGGCCCTGGTTTATTTTAAGTGTGGTGTTGATTTTGCTGGATCAAGCCAGCAAATATTGGGCCTTGTGCTCGTTGATTCCTTATCAACCTGAAGCACTGATACCCATGGTTAATGTCACCCTCGCTTTCAATACTGGCGCCGCTTTTAGTTTTCTCAGCGGTGCTGGGGACTGGCATCGCTGGCTTTTCACCGGCTTTAGCAGTGTGATGAGCATTGTTCTGGTAGTCTGGATCATCCGTTTACCACAAAAAGCATATTTGCAATTAATCGCATTAAGCCTGATTTTGGCTGGAGCGGTAGGTAATCTGGTCGATAGAATTTCGCTAGGTCACGTGATTGATTTTATTGATGTCTATTATGCCCATTATCACTGGCCAGCCTTTAATTTGGCTGACAGTGTTATTTGTGCGGGCGCTTTTTTATTGCTGCTGGATATGTGTTTGCAATCCAAGAAAGATGGTGCGAGTATTTAACCTAAAAAATACAGGGGTTTCAATTGCATGTATTTTAATTGACAATGGTATTGTGCATTCACGAATAATACGAGGGGTACTATCATGGCATATAGCAAAATACACCCGGTTTCATTGGGGGTCGCTGTTGGTATTGTATCGGGTTTTTCTGCTTTTTTCCTAGCGTTAGTAGCGAATATTTTATTTGCCGGCAAGCCCCTTGTTGGCATGATGGGAGAAATGTACATAACCTATCATCCATCCTTTTTTAATTGTGTTCTCGGCGGATTTGCAGTATCCATTAATGCGTTCATTGCGGGCTATATTTTTGCATGGGTATACAATTTAATGCTCAATACCGCCAAGTAAGGGGTGTTGACTAACACCAACGTCACTCGCTATGATTCATCGAATTGAATAACGGATGGGCTATTGTTGTGGATGAACTTAAAGACTTGCTTAAATCTTCATGGGGTGCGGAGAGGTGGATTGGTGAAGGTTGGAATCAAATCACGGCTGATGAAAAGCAGCTGATCAAATCTCGCATGGATGATCTGTTTAAAAGCGGCCTTCCA
>CAMDBQ010000185.1 GCA_945889365.1 Legionella genomosp. 1
CACTAAAAACATAGGGGAAAACCTGGCGTAAGCTGCTTTTAGCGGTGCCAACACGGCAAGCCTGTTGATAAGCTTGTTTCATTTGACCGAGGATTTGTGGTTCGCCAACCATCATTGAATCCAGACCACTGGCTACTCGCAGAGCATGACGAACGCCGTCATCACCCTGATGCGTATAAAAATAAGGAGCGATGGTATCAGCGGAGAGCGCATGTTCATTTGCCAGCCAGGGAATAATACGGTCAGGCTCATCGGTATCACAATAGATCTCCGTGCGATTGCACGTCGATAAAATCGCAGCTTCATTAACCGCAGGCAAGCCCACCAGCCCATGCAGCAGTGTATCTTGCATCGCTACCGGCAATGCGATTTTTTCACGCACGCTCAAAGGGGCAGTTTTGTGGTTAAGTCCGCAAGCGACAAACACGATAATTTAATGGCCTAAAAGAAGTAAGCTGCATTATAAACGATTGTGGACGAGATTTGTAGGCTATCTTAAAATCCCGACGTAATCGGATATCGCCAATCACGATCAAAAGAACATGCGGTGATTTTAACGCCCGGTGCCGATTGGCGGCGTTTGTATTCATTGCGTTTGATGAGTTTAATTGTTCTCTGTACATCTTCTGGTTTATAGCCACGTGCAATCATGTCTTCAGCACAGAGACGTTCATTCATATAACCGCTAATAATGGCATCAAGAATGGCATAGTCTGGCAGGCTGTCCTGATCGGTTTGATTTGGGGCTAATTCGGCAGAGGGGGGACGGGTTATTACGCGTTCTGGGATAACTGCACTGATACTGTTACGAAACCGTGCTAGGGCATATACCGTGGTTTTAAGTACATCTTTCAATACAGCGAATCCACCACACATATCGCCATATAATGTTGTATAGCCGACCGCAGTTTCACTTTTATTGCTGGTGGTCAGCAGCATGTTGCCGGTTTTGTTCGATAGAGCCATCAATAATATACCGCGAATACGGGCTTGCAGATTTTCTTCGGTGGTATCCGGTGCTCGATTTTGGAAGGCGGGTGCCAGGGTTGTTAGTAGTGTTTCAAAGGTGGGTTCGATAGGCAAGGTCATGTGTTGTACGTTTAATGTTTGAAGCTGTTCCAGCGCGTCTTGTGAGCTCATGTCGGCTGTATAACGTGAAGGAAGCATGACCGCATGAACACGCGATGCGCCCAGAGCATCAACCGCAATGGCAAGCGTTAGAGCGGAATCAATGCCGCCGGACAAACCTAGCAGCACACCGGGAAACTTATTTTTTTCGACGTAATCGCGTAATCCACAGACTAATGCCTGATAAATTAAGGCCTCTTTTTTTAATAATGGGGCGATTTCGCCTTTGATGTGTTTATCGTGCAGTGTCACGGTTTGCAAATGTGTTTCAAAGGCTGGCGCACGTGCGCAAACTTTACCAGCACTGTCCATTGCTAAAGACTGACCATCAAACATCAGATCATCCTGCCCACCAATCTGATTCACGTACACACTACTTAAACCACGCAGCGCATACTCGCGTAACAGATTTTCACGTAGTAGGTATTTATCTGCATCAAAGGGGGAGGCATTAATGCAAAACATGATCTCGGCACCCGCGGCTATGATTTGATCTACCGGGCCTGGATGCCATATGTCTTCACAAATGCAGAGACCGACTTGATAATCATTAATAGTTAAGAGGCAAGGAGTAGCTGGACCTTTGGTAAAATAGCGATCTTCATCAAATACACCATAATTGGGCAGGTGTTGTTTGTGATAGAGGGCAACGCGTTTGCCGTTAAACAGGATGCTGGCAGAGTTGTAACATAATTCATTTTCAAGTGTTGGATGACCCAAGGTGACATGACAGTCTTTAGTGATCGCCATGATGTCTTTAAGTGCGAGATCAACGCGTGCAAATAACTCTTCTCGCAATAACAAATCTTCTGGCGGATACCCTGTAAGCGTAAGTTCCGTAAAAATAATGACATCATGTTTTTCTTGATGTGTAAGGATAACATCCATTACTTTTTCGGCATTTATTTCAATCGCCCCCACAGTAGGGTTTATTTGAGCCATCAGCACGGTCAGGGTTTTTCGCATGGTTTGATCATATAAAAGGATTGAATAGGCATATTATACTCGTTGCATAACATTTGTAACACTGCGCGTAGGTTGGCGCTGAGCTTGCGAAGCCCAACATTATTTTTGGAGGTCATAAAATAATATTAGGGGGCTGTTGGCTATATGGATCCTAGACTTCCTCACTTGTTTCCTGGCAATAATGTGATATAATTCACATTATTCCTATTAATAACGTGAAGAATGAAACGATATTGCTATGAAAAACTGGAAAAATGGAAGTCATCAACCCGACGTAAGCCATTGGTATTGATGGGAGCCAGGCAGGTTGGCAAGACGTTTCTGTTAAAAGAGTTTGGTCGAACTGCATTTGAATCAATGTTGTATATTAATTTTGAAGAAAATCTGGATTTGCATGCTTTTTTTGAAACCAATATTTCGCCTGACAAAATTATTCAAGGATTGGAAACCTATTTTAACAGGGTTATTAATTCTGAAAAAACATTGATTATTTTTGATGAAATACAACTTTGTCCACGAGCATTGACCAGTTTAAAATATTTTTGTGAAGAGGCAAGTCATTATTATATTGCGGCTGCGGGTTCCCTTTTAGGGATAAAAATGGGTAATCAATCCGGTTTTCCAGTTGGAAAAGTCGATCTGGTACCGCTTTACCCTTTGGGATTTCTGGAGTTTTTGACCGCTTTGGATAAACACAAACTGGTTGAATTTGTTAACTCCATTAATACCATTGAGAATATTCCGGAACCGATCCATAAACAGTTACTTGAGTTTTTTCGGTTGTATATGTACATAGGTGGCATGCCTGAAGCAGTTGATCATTATCAAAACACCAATAATCTCCCAGGCATACGCGAAATACAAAAGGCCATTATTAAAAATTATGAGCTTGATTTTGCTCGACATGCTCCCCCAAACTTAATTCAGAAAATCACATTATTATGGAATGCTATTCCAAACCAGTTAGCAAAGGAAAACAGGAAATTCGTTTTTTCGTTATTGCGTGAGGGTGCAAGAGCTCGAGAGTATGAAACGGCAATCCAATGGCTCATCGATGCCGGATTAATCTATCGCTGCATCAATTTAACTACTCCCGGGTTGCCATTGCCTGCTTATGAAGACAGAACTGCATTTAAAATGTATGCTTTTGATGTTGGACTTCTTGGTGCGCTGTCTGATTTATCCAGTAAGGTATTATTAAAAGGCAATGACCTGTTTACAGAATTCAAGGGCGCGTTGACTGAAAATGTGGTTGCGCAAATGTTGAATTATGCTGGATTTGACAAACTGTTTTATTGGACCAGTGGTAATACAGCTGAAGTTGATTTTTTACTGCCTGTGGAGGATCAACTGGTTCCTCTGGAAGTGAAAGCCGGTCAATCAACCAAGGGCAAAAGCCTCAAGATTTATACTGAAAAATACAATCCGAAACAAGTTGCCAGAGCATCAATCAGGAATTTATCAAGGGATAGCATTATTGTTAACTACCCCCTGTATTTGATGGAACGATTCCCAATTTTTT
>CAMDBQ010000186.1 GCA_945889365.1 Legionella genomosp. 1
AGCTGTGGTCAACGCTAAAGGAGATCAGGCTACAACATGGAATTTATGACAAGCCTGGTGGTTATAATTAATCCTTATTGGATGAACTGTTAAAGCAAATGCCTCGTCAGGGCCGGAATAGCGTTGAGCTAATCCAACGGCTTTGGACCACTGATCCCTCATTTTTTGCAGACGGGCCGACTTGTCTTTTTCATATAAATAATTGTTCATTACGCACACTGCAACATCCAGAGGCAAATCGGTTGGTTTTTTTCAGTCAAGGCGTCGCGCCATGATCATAATCGCACCCTAGGATTTCGCGCGAATGCGTGAGATCAGTGGTTCGTACTTCATCTAGTCGGCTCAATGCCAATAAATCCAGGCTGCATTTACCCAATAACCAACTGCGACCGCATGCATCGTCCAGCTCATTCAAGCGCGACAATGCAAAGCTAACGCCTAGCCCATCAGAAGCAGATAATACTAAAGGAAATAACCGAGCCTTCGAATGCGTCACAGAATTGTAGTATGTTAAAACTCGCGGTAAATCATCTTCGTTAAATTCCGGTAACAGTCTAAAATCACGGTCTGGGCGAAACATCTCGTTAATCACATGAACAGGTAGGTCGCGCTGTGCCAAGCCAACCATCATCCAAGCCGTTTTCATTGCATCATAATTAGCACTCTTAATCCACGCATTGTATCTAACATCATAATTTTGCAGCGCTGCTTTAAGTGGTGTCATGTCAAAATGCTTTGAATGTTCGACTTCATGTCCATGTTGGATATATGTTAGTCCATCTTGCATTATTGCATTTATGTATTCGCGCATAGCTGCCTTTGTTGTCGGGTTCATATGTACTTCAAACATCCGTAGCATGTGTATGTCTTTGCACCAGTAGGCGTATACATAGGCATTGCAGTTAAATCTTCTGCCTGAATAATCTATAAAGACGCCTGCAGTTAACATAAGTCTCTGCGCTACCTCAGAATTGTTCTGCAATATAAGCTCGACTTCGTCCTGCTCGCCTCTTGCAACATAATTTAGAACATCACGTAATTGCATGCGAAATTGGAGGGCTGGCATGGTTTTAAACATTTCCAACCGACTTTTAGACGGCAGTTTTTTAAATAAATCGTCCAGCTGTACGTCACTCAAGGACTCAAAATCAAATTCAACGGATGCTGCAATGTGTTCATTTTTATGCGGAATAATGCCATCTACGATGACACCTTGGAGCTGCTTATAATCATCACGAATCTGTTGAAAATAGCTGGAATATGGCAACTTGACCAACTCAGCTAGACCAGTGCAAATAGAACCATGGTATGTTACGAACAAACCAGGTTTATTGGCCTGAAGTACGGAAAATTCATCAAAATGAGGTGAGCCTTTGATTTCAGTATAGCACTCCTTGAATATTGTCTTAATTAGACTAGTATCTTTTTGGAGCAAGGTTTGAGTCAGTTCAAATTCCACTAAACGACTATTCACAAATGCAAGCAACGCGTCTTCAATACTCAAGACACTGGAATGCGCGGATATCACGCACTCTACCAGCGCTTGACTCAAATCAACTGAACTATCGAGAACACGCCCAAAATTGGCTTTGCTGATTCCGTGTGAAACACAATAAATATTAGTAACACCTAAGAAAAACTGGGTGACAATGGATAATTCCTCTGCAGTATTCGCGGTATCAAAAGGCAATTCCGTGACCATTTCAAACAGCCTCGGGGCGCAAAGCGCCAATAGCGCCGCAATGTAGTCGGCCGATGTTGCAGTGTCATCAAACAGCATGCTGTTTTTAATAAACTCAATGCTGACTGGCTCTCCTGTAATGGACTGAGTAAAAGCAATATCCTCACCAAGTTGTTCAAGTGTGGTTATTTGCAAGACCTGCTGCATCACTAGCAAGTCATTACCGAGGAATCCATCTGATGCAAGCGTACCGGCGATAAGACGAGCGCGAGCATCTTTTGGTACTATGGTCACCGTTTGATACCTTTCTAGCAAGGTTGTGTAGAATTTAGAATTAGGGTTTCCACTGCCATCGTTGCTGCGATCCAAACTAAACACAGGGTTACTTGAACGTAAATGTGTATCCTGTGATGTCGGTCTTAAATGCATACTATACAGATTAGATTGTTCTGTCTGCATCAATTGTTGAATTGGTACCGGATAAACTGGATATGCTCCATTTAATGTGTTTAGTGCATGATGATTTTGCAGCGCAGTAATGGCTACTATATATTCATTAATTTGTTTTAGACGATACGTTTTTAGCTCTTTTAATGGTGACTCCCCGGGGATCAAGCTTAAATCAAATTCCAGTGCCTGCTGATAACTAACTAGCTCTTCCAGTGCCGTAAGCTGCTGCTGTTTACTGCTTTTGCCAAAAAATCCCTGCAAAGACAACACGGACTTACAGGTGTTATCCAAACCAATTCTTCTGCCACTCAGAACTGGCAGCATTAAATGAACTAGATTATTATTTGGATTAACATAGATATTTGTTGTTGATACCGGCTCTGCTAATTCAGTAGGCAAGATTCTGTCTCCTGTGTAAAGTCTAGAAGAATATAGATTCTTATATAAGGTATTGATCTAAAGATATTTTGTTCACGACAAAGATTGTTGCAATCAAAATACGCCCACTATGATTGATGGCTTGGCGGATTTTATTGCCGCCCACCTAATAAAGAAATAAAAATCACGCCATTAGTGATTGATATATTAACAGACATCCCATCATTAGCGCAATACCTTATTGGGGATAAGGCTGTTGTTCATTGGCACAAACTAGGTGACATTTAAGAAAAAGACTCGCAGCATTCTATAGCGCTGTGAGCGCTGAAGAATGCTTGCAACTCTGCAAATAAAGCAGCTCCCCATTCACATTGAAACTATGGATGAAAAGGCCTATTCTAAATTGTAACGCCTACTCCAAAATAATTTATTTCAGGTTGTATGGCATTAACTGAGAAAACACCCCGGACAAAAAAAGCTTCCGGGTTCAAACATGTCTACACCAACCGTCATCATCTGAATTATCACCATTCGACAATCACAATGAGGTTTGTCACAAAAAAACTCAACACAGCCAGAATTGCGGCTACGAACCCTTTCTATAGTGCCGGTCAAATGACAACATATTGACTTTTTCGCCATTATAATGCACAATGGATGTCCACAAGACTAATCAGGAACAACGATGCCCTATCCAAATACAATTCTACCGCGCCAATTATGGGAAGCGCGTGCAAAAAACGGCCTACTTCATGTGCAATCGCAGCTGTTATTACTTCTTTCAATGCTGGGTGTATCTGCGAATGATGGTATTTCAATGTTGCATATCATCCCTTTGGATTTTTACCGAATTAGGCATTTACCAACTGAGTTATATCATAAATATGGGTACGAATTTATATTAGTACCTCACGGCACGCCTATCGTTTGTGATCTTGATTGCAATACACCAAGGATTTATTTGGATATTGATGAGAATACCATGAATTACGTGGTTTCAACGGCTAATGGTCAGGAGCTGGCCCGTCAAGAAGACGTGGTTCATCACTTTGGTGCGATCGATACAGTTGAGGCATTAGAAGCTCATCTACCACAAATAAT
>CAMDBQ010000187.1 GCA_945889365.1 Legionella genomosp. 1
AATTGATTTTTATCGCATTGTAGAAGAGGCTCAACATCAACGCTGGACACGAGATCCGTTTGACCGATTGATCGTAGCTAATGCTTCAGTGTTTCAAGCGCCTTTAATCACTAAAGATGAGCGGATAAGAGAGCATTATCCGCTTTCGATTTGGAATTAAGCAGATTCGTACCATAAATCCGTTCGGGCTGTAGGGGAACGCGGCGCGCGCCCTTCTATCAGGGCACACAGATCATTCAAGAGTGCATTAAACACAATTTTTGCGTTAGGTCAGCATGTTGCTCCGCGTCGGAATAGTTAATCCTACAGCCCGAACGGCTCAAATAAAGTTCTTCATAAACCGCCGCACAAGTGACTTTGTGTAGTGTATAATTGACATACAATCTTTTGGAAGGTACTTCTATGACGCATCCCATTCAATTCATCAGCATTCGCGGAGCGCGAACGCATAATTTAAAAAATATCAATGTGGATTTGCCGCGTAACAAATTAACTGTGATCACGGGCTTGTCGGGCTCGGGGAAATCTTCGTTGGCATTTGATACGTTGTATGCGGAAGGGCAGCGACGGTATGTGGAATCATTGTCGGCATATGCTCGGCAATTTTTATCGATGATGGAAAAGCCGGATATGGATTCCATTGAGGGGTTATCGCCAGCTATTTCGATTGAACAGAAAGCTACGTCGCACAATCCGCGTTCTACTGTAGGTACGATTACTGAGATTTATGATTATTTACGCCTGTTGTTCGCACGTGTTGGTGAACCGCGTTGCCCTCAGCATGGGGTGGTTTTGCATGCGCAAACGATTAGTCAAATGGTCGATCAGGTTTTAAGTTTGCCGGAAGATAGCAAGGCCATGATTCTAGCGCCTGTGGTGCGTGAGCGAAAAGGTGAGCATGTGCAGCTGTTGCAGCAGTTACAGGCCAAGGGCTATGTGCGCGCTCGAATTGATGGTGAACTGTGTGAGCTGGATTCACCGCCTGTATTGGCGTTGCGAAAAAAGCACACGATTGAGGTGGTGGTTGATCGATTTAAAGTGCGTGTGGATTTGGCACAACGGTTGAGTGAATCATTTGAAAATGCGCTTAATTTAGCCGATGGTCTGGTGAGCGTGGCTTCAATGGATGGCCAATTTGAGGATATTATTTTTTCATCCAGTTTTGCATGTTCCGTTTGTGGATACAGTCTCAGTGAGCTCGAGCCGCGTTTGTTTTCATTTAATAATCCAATGGGTGCGTGTTCTGCATGTGATGGATTGGGTGTGGATCAATTTTTTGATCCGAACCGCGTCGTGCACGATGCAACCTTAAGCTTGGCTGATGGCGCCATTCGGGGATGGGATAGACGTACGAATTATTATTTTGCCCTGCTGGAGTCACTGGCACAACATTATGGGTTTTCAATCAATACGCCATTTTGCGATTTACCGTCTCGAATTAAAGATGTGGTTTTATATGGTAGCGGCGATGAGCCGATTGAGTTTGAATACCTGAGACCTCACGGTGGTTTTTTGAAGAGACAACATCCGTTCGAAGGGGTGGTTGTGAACATGCAACGCAGGTACCGTGAATCGGAATCATCGATGGTTCGTGAAGAGCTATCAAAATATTTATCAGCACGTCCTTGCCAATCTTGTGATGGTGCGCGTTTGCGTGAATCGGCACGTCATGTGTTTATTGAAGATAAAAATATATCAGAATTAACTGCTTGGTCGATTGAGCAGGTTTATGGGTTTTTCAAGCAGTTAAAATTACCGGGTAATCGCGGCGAAATTGCTGGAAAAATAAATAAAGAAATCGTTGAACGTTTGGGCTTTTTGGTTAACGTTGGTTTGGATTATTTGTCTTTATCGCGTAGTGCGGACACCCTGTCAGGTGGGGAAGCACAACGTATTCGACTAGCCAGTCAAATTGGCTCTGGCTTGGTTGGTGTCATGTATATTCTGGATGAGCCATCGATTGGTTTGCATCAACGAGATAATGAACGGTTATTAAAAACCCTGGTGCATTTACGTGATTTGGGCAATAGCGTGATTGTGGTTGAACATGATGAAGATGCGATTCTTTCTGCAGATTACGTACTGGATATCGGCCCTGGCGCTGGTGTGCATGGCGGTGAAGTGGTTGCCTGTGGAACACCTGAGATGATCATGCAAAATCCTGCGTCACTTACAGGCCAATATCTGTCCGGCAAACAATCGATAGCACTCCCCGAAACGCGTACACCATTTGATGAGCAGCGCGTGATTCGCATGACCGGGGTGACGTGTAATAATTTGCAATCAGTCAATGTGACGATTCCATTGGGCTTGATGACGTGCGTGACAGGAGTGTCTGGTTCTGGTAAATCAAGTTTGATTAACGACACGTTATATCCCCTTGCCGCACATAAATTAAATCGTGCCAGCTTGCACATGCCAGGGAAAATATCTGGCATCACGGGGCTTGAATTGTGCGACAAAGTCATTGATATCGACCAAAGTCCGATTGGACGCACACCGCGTTCAAACCCTGCGACCTACACCGGTTTGTTCACGCCCATTCGAGAGCTATTTTCCAATACACCTGAATCACGCGCACGAGGCTATAAACCTGGGCGCTTTAGTTTTAACGTACGGGGCGGCCGATGTGAGGCGTGTCAGGGTGATGGCATGATCAAAGTCGAAATGCATTTTCTGCCAGATATTTACGTGGCATGCGATGTATGTAAAAGCAAACGTTACAATCGTGAGACCTTGGATATTCAATATAAAGGTAAAAACATCCACGAAGTGCTGGACATGACGGTCGAAGATGCGCGTGAATTTTTTGCAGCAATCCCAGCGCTTGCGCGTAAATGCCAAACCATGATTGAAGTCGGTTTGTCTTATATTCGTTTAGGCCAAAGTGCAACAACGCTGTCCGGTGGCGAAGCCCAGCGCATTAAACTGGCACGCGAGCTCTCGAAACGCGGCACAGGCAGTACGTTGTATATTCTCGATGAACCCACAACTGGTTTGCATTTTCATGATGTTCGTCAATTGTTAACCGTATTGGCGCGACTGCGTGATCAAGGCAATACCATCATTATTATTGAGCACAATCTGGATGTGATCAAAACCGCGGATTGGGTGATTGATTTAGGCCCGGAAGGCGGCAGTAAAGGCGGGGAGATCATTGCGTGTGGAACGCCGGAAATGCTGACTAGTATTGAGCGGTCGTATACAGGGCGGTTTTTGCAGGCTCTGTTGTAGGGACGCGATACGACGGGCTCAATTAAAAGATCCTAACTAATCGTACAGCATCCATTTCTATGTAACGGCGCTGGCTAATGTGACAAAAGCACCATCAAATTGCGTGCTCACGCTCATTTAATCCGACTGACGTTAACGACCGGTCGGTCACATCTGGTTTGAAAAACCCTTGCCGTCCCAACAAAAGCCCAATGCCCAGATTATTACAGGATGCCGCACGGTGTATAGCGTGCAGTTGCTGTGATTGCGCAGTAGGCACAACCAGGCGTATTGGCTCATCTCCGCTACGGCGCTTTTTAGAAGAAGATACACACAGTTTGGATTTACAAAAACCCGATAGACAA
>CAMDBQ010000188.1 GCA_945889365.1 Legionella genomosp. 1
GGTATTGTGTATCAAGGTTTGGATGCTGAATTAGGTCAACCCGAGCCGTTATTTATTGAGCAGGCTAAAGTTGCCTTGGAGCAGTTTAAAGCAAAATACGCCAGGGAAAGCATTTCTGATGAGCAGGTTACCCGCATGGTGTACATTAATGCACAGAGTCGTGCATTTTGGGCCTATAAGGTGAGCGTGTTAATACAGCATATGGATAGCATTCCTGAGCGTCCAACAGCGATCATTGATGCGCAAACGTTTAAACCGTTTGAGAATTGGAATGATGTGAAAACAAATCGCACGGTTGTTAAAGGCCAGGGTTATGGCGGCAATAAGCGTACAGGTATGTATCAGTATGGGGTGGGGCTGCCTTTTCTTGAAATGACTCGGGATAACACCCAGGGCATGTGCTATATGAAAAATAAGGATGTCACGGTTATAGATATGAATAACTTTTTAGACATGAATAACGGGAAGAGGGAGCCAACACTTCCAATGGCATTTACGTGTGCGCTTGCTTCAGACGATACCAGCGCCTACTGGACAGGGTATCAAGCGGATGGTATGGATTTGCATAACGACGGATATTCAGCCTCAAATGATGCATTGTATGTTGGCTCTGTAATTAAAAACATGTATAGCGAATGGTACAATCTGGATGTGTTGACCCGCAACAATGCGCCGATGCGGTTAGTCATGCGCGTGCATTATGGACAAGGTATGGATAACGCATTTTGGGATGGTCGACAGATGACATTTGGAGATGGTGCAAAACTGATGTACCCAACCGTGTCGATTGGCGTCGGCGCGCATGAAATTAGTCATGGGTTTACAGAGCAGCATTCGGATCTTATGTATACAGGACAATCTGGCGGCATGAATGAATCGTTTTCGGACATGTCAGCACAAGCTGCAGAATTCTTTGCGAATGGTAAAAATACCTGGAACATTGGCGGTGACATCATGAAAGAAGAGAATGGTTATAAAGTTTTGCGTTACATGGACATACCAAGCCGTGACGGCCGCTCAATTGACAGAGCAGATCAGTATCGTTTCAGAACGCAAGAACGTCCCGAAATGGATGTTCACTTTTCAAGCGGGGTTTATAATCGGATGTTTTATTTATTGGCTTCTCAACCTGGGTGGGATGTTCGCAAAGCTTTTAATGTCATGCTGAAAGCTAACATGGATTATTGGACTCCTTATTCGAATTTTAGGCAGGGCGCTTGCGGGGTATTAAGTGCGGCTCAAGATCTGGATTTGTCTCTTGATGGGGTAAAACAAGCATTGGATGGAGTCGTGATAGATTATCGAGATTGTGTTGTTTGAACGAAACTAGTGCCTCGTTTTGTTAATACGCCAGCTTAAGCGAGCGTATTAACAAAACGAGGCACTAGAATGTTCCCCATTTCTATCCCTGCCAAGACTGAATATGTTAGCCTGGGTTTGAATTAAAGGATTTTCGCAATCATCTGAGCCTCGGTGAATACTCCCTAACGGCCGCGGCTCAGATAGCTCGCAAAGACGTCGTATTTCCTTACCCTTCCAAATATTCACCAAAACAAGCCAAGCTATTCAACCGAGCACGGTTTAATAAAGCTGCTTGTGCATGGGCTACGTTTGCTTTCTTGCCAGCCCAGGCTTTTAAACAATCTTCTTGCAATGCACGGCCATAAGAAAAGCTTAATGTCCAAGGTTGATACCCTGTGCTATTGATGGCATTTAAATTAGCGGTTGCTTGCTCTGGTGTTTGACCGCCAGACAGGAAATTAATGGCTGGGACAGCTGCTGGCACTGTGTTACGGAAAACACTAACAGTGTAATCAGCAATGTCTTCTGGTGAACTGAATGAAGTTGTGCTTTTGCCACAGGTAATCATGCTGGGTTTGAGAACAATATGCTCCAACTCAACTTGATGGACAAATAACGCACGGAACAGCTCATGCAATACCATTTCACTTGCTTCAGCACACTGTTCAATGGTGTGCTTACCATCCATCAAAACTTCTGGCTCAACAATGGGTACGATGCCTACGGCTTGGCAGCTGGCTGCATAGCGTGCCAGTACTTCAGCGCCGGCTTTCATTGCAGTCATGCTGGGAGTAAAGTCAGAAATGGAGTAAATATTACGCCATTTAGCAAACTTGGCACCTTGTTTTTTGAACGTTAACAGACGCTCAGTCAACCCATCTAACCCTTGAGTGATTTTTTCATCTTCGGTATTGGCCAAGTCAACCACACCCCGATCTACTTTAATTCCAGGCAAAATACCTTGCTCTGTAAATAACTGAACTACAGTTTTGCCGTTTGCATCTTTATTTTGAAACGTTTCTTCAAACAAAATGACGCCATTGATATACGTGTCGAGTTCAGGTGTTGTGGCCAACAGCAGACGGTAGTCTCGACGATTTTCGGCATTGTTTTCAACGCCAATGGTTTCAAAACGTTTGCCAATAGTGCCATTGCTTTCGTCAGCGGCTAATATGCCTTTCCCATCTTGTAACAAATGGTCCATTGTGGCTGATAGTTCATCGTAATACATGTTATCTCCTGATTGATTTTATGAAATATATTTTTCGCGAATAACACTCTGAATTGCAAAGCCATTGTCTTTTAGGTGGGTGAAGGCATCGTCAATCATGCCTGGGTTTCCACATAAGTAGACTCTATCCTCTTCTGGATTGAGGGACAATTCGGGGAATGCGTGTTGTACATAACCTGGGTATTCATGCGCTTGTAAATTCCCAATGGGTTCACGGCTTAAGTGAGCTCGGAACGAGACGCGAGGTGACATGGCAGTCAGTTCTAAAAACTCATCACGGTATAATGTGTCTTCACGTTTTTGTACGCCAAGCAAAATAACAATATGCAACTCTGGATTTAAATCCAGGCGGCGTTTAAGTTCAGGAATCATGGCGCGAAAAGGGGTGATCCCGGTGCTTGTGGCAACCATTATATAGCGCTTTGGAACATCATCTTTTAGAATCAGTCGACCAAAAGGGCCGTTGATATTGATGCTATCACCGGGTTTTAAATTAAATAGTAAATTTGTTCCCGGGCCATTCTTGACATAGCCCGCTGCGAATTCAATACAATTGTTATGTGCCGGCATATTAGCGATACTATAACTGCGGCGCAACATTTTTTCATCATACTCAAAGTGGATGGTAATGAACTGCCCGGGCAGGTAATCGAAAGCGGGATTTAGTGTGCTGCGAAATATAAAATGCTTCACGTTAGGTGAGAGCATTAATGTATCTTCCAGTACGATAGGAAAAGTTTTGACTTGCATAGCTGTTCTTTATGAATGGGAAATTCCCTAATATAGGGAAAAAACCATACATTGCAAGCATTATCCGACTATCGATTACAATTTAATCAAATTTAGGCCTATAATGACCTTATGACCACAATCGATCTTGCAACCATTCTTAGTAATATAAGCCAGTCTCTTGTTCCTGTAGAACAAATGATGACAGCGCTGAGTTATGTTCTTGGTATCTTGTTTGTTATATCGGGGCTTTTCAAACTAACAAAAATAAAAGCGCGTTCCCGTGAACAT
>CAMDBQ010000189.1 GCA_945889365.1 Legionella genomosp. 1
GCATGATGCATGAGGTTGGGCACATAGGATTTGACGTTTATTTTTCTAAATTACCCGATCCACGTATTTCCAGAAAAAAATTGTACCCACTCATTGAGATTTTATTTGTGGTTTTGTGTGGCAGTATCTGTGGGGCTGAAAGCTGGCGATATTTTGTATTGTTTGGCGAATCTAAAATCGACCTTTTAAAAGAATATGATCCTTTTTCTAATGGTATCGCGTGCAAAGATACTTTTGAACGCGCATTTGATGTTTTAGATCCCGAAGCGTTTAAATCATGTTTTGTGTCCTGGGTTTTAATGAAACCCAATCGTTGAGAATAATTTGCAGGATCTGATGGTAGCCTCATCATCCGTTCTTAGTTAACTGGATAAGTTATTCTGCAACTCGCCCCATTCACCCTTGGACTTTTCACGCCATAAAATTGTCCATCCCGTAATCTCTTGCAAATGAAATTAGTGCTATGGCTAATAAAGCATTTCGCTAGGTCGGTACGTCTGCATTGGGGGAAAATATCAATTCTCGCTGAGTAATGATCAGTTCCCCATTCGGTATAGCTTGATGTGTAATATGTTGTATAGTCTTGAATTTCTAGCTTGGCATTTAAATCAAAGACCTTTATTGCGGGATTATTATGATGTGATGGGCTTACAGATGGGGTGGCAAAGGCATAAATAGGGGTGCCATCCAGTAATGAAATTTTACGAATATCATCCATGTGGGTATGTGATATGAGTAAGCTGATTTGTTGATAATGCTGATGGGTGTGATTTAGAATGCTAATAAAATCTTTTAAATAAGCCTCCTCCCATAGGGTACGGTCTTGATAATCCTTTCCTGGTGGCGTATGCATGGCTATCAATAATTGTTTTGCGTGGTGGGTGCTTAATTGCTTTTCTAACCAATGTAGCTGTTGATGAGCATCTTTATTTTGATTGGGGTATTGGCGCATATACAGGGGGATTTTCATAAACTGTATGCTGTTTAATGCTATCAGCATAATATCTTGATTACCCTGTAGCACATAACTTGAATAATACCCCCCATCTTGCATGTGTGTTCCATCAATAATCAATCCTTTACAATAGATGCAAGCACCTTGCCAATCATTTGCTAGGGTAAGCGGTGTTCTGCCTTTCCAAGAAAAAGGCAGCGAATTGCCTTGGAGAGAATCATTATTACCAGTAATATAAAACATTGGTTTATGGCTTTTATTCGCCAGATACAAATCATGAAAGACCGTCCTTATATGATCTTGTTTTTTTTTCGAGCAGAATACCGCGTGGGCAGGTAGGTCCCCTAATGTTAGTACAAAATCAACTTTTTTTACAAGCTGGCTAAATTTATTTAATGCTTTCTCGAGCAATATTTGGTTTGTATCCGTTCCATCTTTAGTGACAATGTCTTTTCCATAATGTATGTCGGAAATGCTTAAAAAACAGACATTAGCGTAGGTGGGGGTGATAATTAAACAAAGGATTAGAAGAACATTTTGCATAGGGGCACATGAAGTTTGAGGAGCATTTAACAAAATAATTAATATGCCCAATGTCTGTCAAGTTTTTTTAAATATAAGTATTATGTTCGCCCTTGAGGTAGGCCCGAAGCTAAAGATCGTGCTGTGAAGTGCCAAAATCGAACGATTTTTACTGATGAAATGAGCTAGAACCTGGTCCTTGTTAACGGCGGATCAAAACAGCGGATATATGGCGCAGGCTTAAATTGATCGAGGTTAAAGCATAACGCCCACCTTGGTCGAACTTCTGCCAAGACTACCGGCTTCAACTAAAACGGTGGTTCCTCCCTGAATACATCCGCGTTTTTGCATAGTGCGAGTGTGTACGCATCCATTTGGCCCCCTCACAACTCAGAGGAAACTTGTTTTCGGAAACCGATTATTCATGTTAGTCTTAGACAGGACGTTATAAAGAAGCGCAAAGGAAGATAGTTCATGCATGTTGGAAAACAATTCTCATTTATAGCCTATCTTGCGTGGACAAAACGCGAGCTATTCGTGTTGTTTTTGTTTTCACTGATTCCGACGGTATCCTACTCTTTATTCCATGTAAAATTTCTCGGGTTCCCTCTTTTTGTTGCTACCATTATGGGCACAACCGTTGCATTTGTGATTTCGTTTAAAAACAATGCTGCTTATGCGCGACTTTATGAAGCTCAAAAGCTTTATGCCGAAATTCAATCGCTAAGTACCTACTTTGGTTTGCAGCTAAAATGCCTGTTTAATTCAGAAAACCGGGAAAAGATAGATCCTTATATTCCCAGATTAATCAATCAGCATGTTGCCTGGTTAACAGTGTTGCGATACGAGCTTCGAAAAGAAAAAGTATGGGAAAATCTCAAAGAAGGGGGAAACCGGGATTTTTCGAAGTTTTTTAGAATTTTTGAAAATGAAATAAGCCTTGACGCGGCAATACAGCCTTATCTACCCCAGAACAACATTTTAGTTTTGATGTCGAAACTCAATCCGGCCACATATTGTTTGCAACTTCAAATTGAGTGTATGAAGGAACTTTTTGATAAGGATTTGATTAGTCTTACAAGTTTTGACGAATTACTGCATCTGATCAATGGGTTTAATGTTGCTCAAACCAATTGTTTCAGGATTAAAAACTCACCCTACCCGAGAAATTTTTATTCAATAACGAAGTACTTTTTAATAGGTTTTATGATTGTTTTACCTTATTCCCTGGTTGGGGAGCTGGATAAAATCGGTCGTGTCTGGCTTACGATTCCCGTTAGTGTACTCATCAGCTGGATGTTTGTTTGTCTGGAAAAGGTGGGTCAAAATACAACCAATCCATTTGAGGGGGGGGTTAATGATGTACCTATTACAACTATTTCAAGAGAAATTGAAATTGAATTGAAACAAATGTTGGACCAATCGGATATTCCGGAAGAATTGAAACCAATAAATGAAATTCTGTTGTAACCCGGATTCCGCACCTGATTTGAACAGGGCAGTTAATCTAGCATGAGAACATTCCTCATGCTTGATTATTCAAGCCGCTCCAAATAGACTGGTAGCTGTGATTCACTTGGTTCTAAAAAATGCCAAATATGCGAATTTATCTATTATGTCTATTCCCGTTGATTAACCCGCTGGCTTTTGCAACGGGCTATCAAATATTCCCCACACTGGCTTATGACAATCCGGCTACACTCAATACAACGTCAAAAATGTCTGCGATCCTTGGAGCAACTGATATTGGCGTTGGGATGAAGTACTCCGGCTCTGTTGGAAACAACATCGGCACGGCTGAGAGTAACACAAATATTGTATTACCTTATTTGCGCCTTGCTTACCGGATAGATCCCAAATGGGTTACCTCGTTTGATATATCACATCCCTTGCTTTCAAATATTACTTTTCCATCAACATCAATTGTTAGCCCTGTAGCCATCGATGATATTATTATAGATACAAATTACAGTCCAAAAGCAAGCTATCAAATGACTGATAAACTGGCCATTGGATTTGGATTTGATGCAAACCAGGTCAGCGACGCGCAAGTCAATTTTGGAGGCCCGCCGTTAG
>CAMDBQ010000190.1 GCA_945889365.1 Legionella genomosp. 1
CGAGAAGTAACACGCCAGATCAACCAAAACAATCAAAATCATGATCCCCCAACCTGTAGGTGTGGTCGCCAGGGAAATGGAGATCGTTGCCATCAACGCATTAGCCACGAAATAACTTTCTGCAACACTAGATAAACCACCAAAGGCAATAACGGCCCTATTTAAACATTCTGTAAGCGTGGATTCTTGGTAAAGTTTCATATGCTTGTGTTTATTTCCAATATCTTTGTTTATCAAAGCGACCAATTGTAAATAATCACCCCAGGTTACATCATCTACCAACAGCATAGGCATGGTTAAAAGTAATTTATTGATTGCGAGGGTTGTTTTGAGTTGCTTGGAATACATATCGAGTACCCCACTTAAATCCGTGCTGCTGTCAGTCATTCCCAAAGCATCTGTGATAAAGGAGATATCCAATTCATGAAATAAAACAGCATTCACAATCACGTAGACAAACGAAAAAACAATCAGTAATGGATTGGAAATACCAGGAATCAATGAGAATAACGAGTTCCCATACAAATAACTGCCCGCAGCATTTTTAATTGCCCCCAGGGTAAGTAATAAATAGTACAGCTCATCCTGAGGGGGTTCTATAAAGGGGGCATCGGATTGGTTTTCAATCAGCGAGAATAGCGGCGATTTCAGAACCAAGTAGTGCTTGATCATGACATCAAAGGCTTCAATTACATCTAGTTTCTCTTGTTCTTGCAGATGGGTTAATGGCTTAAACTTGTCGATGAGTTGCTTGATGTTCAAGGCAGAACATAGTTTAGCACCTGCAGACACAGTCATAAGAACACCAGGTTGGACGAAGTTTTCGCAATTATAGCATAAAAACCAGCTGGATTAAAGATGATTTCGGCGCATCTGTGTGAACTATCCGAGGCGCGGCTCGGATAGTTCACACAGACTCCTTTTTCCATTTCAAGAATATGATATAGTCATTATCAAATAAATAAGAGCCTATCAATATGCCATTTCAAAATCCCCTGATGAAAAAACGCATGACCATTATGGTCATTGCACTACTCGTTGTTTTTGGTGGACTTATTTTATTTAACTTAATCAAAGGCTTCATGATCAAGCACTACTTCGCAACTTACTCAGCTCCTGCTGTTACGGTATCGTCCGTAACAGCGATAGCGCAGAACTGGGAACCTAACATTGCCGCGGTTGGTAATTTCGTCGCAATTAACGGGGTTGATGTCAACTCTCAAGCAGCGGGCAACATTATTAGCATCCATTTTAATTCAGGCCAATACATTGAAAAAGATCAACCTCTTGTTGATATAGATGACAGCATAGATCAAGCGACGCTTAAATTTAATCAAGCTGATTTGGCTCTGCAAGATATCAACTATAAACGACAGGTCGACCTGTCCAAGCGCGGTGCCACATCCGCATCCAGTGTAGATGAATCGAAAGCGAAACTGTTACAAGCACAAGCCAATGTAGAAAAGACACAAGCAGCCATTAATCAAAAACACATTGCCACGCCCTTTTCAGGCCAACTGGGTATTCGTCAAGTTGATCTTGGACAATATATAACCCCAGGGAAAACCGCCATTGTGACACTCCAATCGATGGATCCACTTTACCTTGAGTTTTTTTTACCAGAACAACTATTAAAACGATTGAGTATCAATCAAAACGTGACATTCTCTGTTGAGCAAAATCCAGGATTACGCTTCGAAGGAAAAATTACGGCTATCAACTCCGCAATAGACACCAATACCCACACTATCCAAGTACAAGCCACTCTGCCGAACTGCCCTACTGACGCATTAAAAGATCCATCTCATTCAGCTTTGCTCAAATTGAATAAGCAAGCCAACCGCTCGACCCCCATTGTGACGTGTGACAGTGTGTTGAATACTAAAAACAAAATTGAACAGTTCAGTTTCATGCCAGGGATGTTTGCATCCATTGAAGTCGAACAACCCCCTATACCTAATGTAGTCGTTTTACCGTCCACCGCCATTTCGTACACGTTATACGGTAACTCTGTATTTATCATTGAAAAAGACAACCATCCTGATGAAAAAGGTAGCGATATCCTACGCGTAAAACGTGTGTTTGTAAGCACAGGTGATCAACAAGGAAATTACACCATGATTACTAAAGGTATTAAAGCCGGTCAGTTGGTGGCCGCATCAGGAGAGCTGAAGCTACAGGATGGAACCCGCGTTACCATTAATAATGATGTTCCACTAAATAAAATTATAAGCCCAGCTCAATTGGGGCAATGAACCCATGGCATCTCGTGTGTACGAACTAATCCGAGCCGCGGTCGGAGAGCTCTCAAAGACAACATAATTAAGGCACCCCCATGAAATTCACCGATCTATTCATCAAACGTCCCGTTCTGGCCTCCGTGGTAAGCCTATTGATTCTGTTATTCGGCATAAACTCACTACATAAAATGTCCATTCGACAATACCCACGAATGGATAACGCAGTCATCACCGTAACCACGAGCTATCCCGGTGCGGATGCCAACCTAATTGCCGGATTTATTACCACCCCTCTTGAAGGCGCCGTAGCCAGTGCTGAAGGCATTGACTACATGACATCATCTAGCGTGCAAGGGCTCAGTACCATTTCCCTGACCGTCAAGCTCAATTTTGATCCACAAATAGCCTTTACTGACATCATGAGTAAAGTGCAACAAACGTTGAACCAATTACCCCCTCAGGCACAACTCCCGGTGATTGTGAAAAAATCAGATACCTCCATGCCTTTGATGTATATCAGCCTGGATAGCCGTGATATGACCCCACAGCAAATCACAGATTACGCCATGCGGGTTGTCAAACCACAATTGGAAACCGTTGATGGTGTTGCGCAAGCCGATATATTGGGCGGGAAAAAATACGCCATGCGTATCTTTCTTGATCCAGTAAAAATGGGTGCGCTGCATGTCACACCAGCTGATGTATCTGCCGTCTTGGCCAATAACAATTTTTTAACCGCCGCTGGCAACACCAAAGGCGAATACGTAGCCATCAATGTCCGCGCACAAACCAATCTGACTAATTCCGAAGAATTCAGCAAATTAATTGTTCGGACCAAACGCAACGCAATCATCCGTTTGCGTGATGTTGGACGCGTTGAATTGGGATCGGAAAACTATGATTCAAGCGTTACGTTTGATGGCAAAAAAGCCGTGTTTATTGCCATTACCCCGACACCTTTAACCAATCCATTAACGGTGATCAGCGCGGCAAGGAACATCTTCCCTTCAATTCAAAAACAGTTCCCTCCTTCGCTGAATGGAACCATCGTCTATGATGCCACCGCTTACATCCGCGCATCCATTGTAGAAGTGACAGAAACAATTGCCGAAGCAGCCATCATCGTCATTTTTGTGATTTTTTTATTCTTAGGATCCATTCGATCCGTACTGGTGCCGATTGTTACCATCCCACTATCACTCATCGGCGTGTGTACTTTGATGTTGTTTTTAGGTTACTCCATCAATTTACTAACCCTGCTCGCCTTT
>CAMDBQ010000191.1 GCA_945889365.1 Legionella genomosp. 1
ATACATGACTGGCACACCTGCCAGCTCCCAATGACCACTGGGCGTATCTTTACCCAGGCTCTGCTCTACGGCATAACCATACAGTCCTGATGGCATGGCAAGCGTTGCCAGATCAATCATTTTCAGACCAGAACTCGCTATTGCTGCGTGATACATGCCGACCCGTGCTAAATTTGGAATGGATAAAGGCCCATTGCGTAAACCGGCTTTGTCAGCCTGCCCATCACGGCACGCTTCAACAATATGACCAAAGGTATTGGCACCTTCATCACCATACTCAGGCGCATCAAGACTTGCACCAAGACCCAATGAATCCATCAATAATACACAAACACGTCCAAGACTCATGTTAATTATCCCTGTACATGCCGGCAATGTGTCTCTTTTAAACCAAAGATAACAAACAAAGCCAGACTCAATCCTAACGGCAAAATCATAGCCGCGTTCTGATAATCAGCTAACGAATAAACAGGTACACCATCAACCATTTGCGCGTTGCCATGCCAGGTTAAAAGCGTACTGAATAAATTTTGATATACGATGTACCCGCCCTGAGTCAAAATCGACACAAGGCTAAGAGCCGTAGCCGTCATGACGGGCGAATTGCTTTCAGCAACCAAGGCGTAACTAATGACTTGAGATGCTGTAAAAAATCCCAATAGAAAAAACAATGCCGCCATCAAACCTAACGACACGGGCAGATATAAAATCCCCATCAGAACTGCAAGTGATGCCAGCGCCCCTACTTTCATGGGTAATATGCGTAAACCCAATTGATCCGAACACCAACCAATAAACGGGCCACCGATAATAGCACCCAGGAACAACATTGAGTTAACCATGGCTGCGTCAGCTTTATCAACTCCCAAACGCTGCATTAAAAACAAGGAACCCATCATTGCACCAAACACTGCAACGGCCATGTTCATCAAACTGGTATACAAGGCGGCGCGCATGGTTTGCGGATTCATATACGCTTTTTTGGCTCGAACCAGAACGCTCATTTTGGCGCGCGGCCCTTCTGTCGCGTTCTCAGGTTTATCTTTAACCCAAAACATAATCAGCACCAGCATTGCAACGCCTAACCAGGCAATTATTGTCAATGACTCACGCCAACCCACATGAAGAACCAACTGTGTCAAAGGATACTGAGCCAACATTCCACCCGACATCGCCATGGTCACGATAGCACCTGTAACCAGAGCCATACGCTTCGGTGGGAACCAACGTGACGCAATTCGAATGGGGCCTAAAAAGCAGAATGCGCTGCCAATGCCAGTCACAAAACGACAAAATAACGCCAAATAAAACGATTGTGCGTGCGCCAGGATAAATGTACTTAAAACACACAGCAGCATCGCTGTCATGATGATTTTTTTGCTAGAAAAACGATCCAGCATAAAACCCGCAACGAAAAGAAACATCACATTTGACGCGTAATAAATGCTCGACAAATAGGTCATTTTGTCAGCTTGGATATGAAAATCATGCATGATGTTATCAGCTATCGATGCAAACATGTTCCCCTGAATAAATTCATAAAAGAAAAACAAAGACGCTGCAAAACACACTACCCAAGGCAACCATAACGACTTTTTTGAGGCCGTTCCTTGATATTCTTCAATCATTTGCATCACCACTCCTGCTAAAACGTGCACAATTCGTCTCACGGGTCAATAAAATTGCTGATAATGCGACAACAGCGGCCAAGGGAAACATCCACATAGCAAATTGAAAGTCAGCGATGCTATAATGCTGCGTTACCGCACCTGCGTGCTGTCGCATCAACAAACCAAATAAAACCTGACCAACGCCACCCCCACCCATGATAATCACAGAGGCCATGCCGGTTGCAACGCCAGTATTATCAATGCGATTGCTTTCTGCAATTAACGGGTAAGCAATAACTTGCGTACTGGTAAATAAACCCAGCGCAAAAAACAACATCCCTAACACGGCTTCTGGTAAGGCGATCCCCATAAATAAAGGGATGACTGTCAGCAACGTTGCGATTGCACCAGCGAGCATCAAGGGCTTTCGTCTACCCATGCTATCTGAAAGCCAACCTACCAAAGGGCAGCCCAAAATACTACCCATGAAAATCAAGCTTACAATATTGCTTGCCGCAATCGGTGTGAGTTGATGTACTTCTTGCAGATAGCTCGCCCCCCACAGAGCACAAAGCACCATAATAGGCAGATTCAGACATGACGTATATAACCCTGCAAGCCAATTCTGGCGATTAGCTACTACAGACAGGAAACCTGAGAAATAACTGCTTTTTACAGGAGCAGTATCCGTTAACAATTCAGCATTAGGCTTATCTTTGACAATGAAAAAAATCCACCCCAAAATCAATGCACCTACGCCAGCATCAATCAGCAAAGCTTCACGCCAGCCATAATGATGACTCAGATAAGCAAACGGAGTATGCGCCATCATGCCGCCAATAAAGGCCATGGTGACAACGCAACCGATCACCAAAGCCTGGCGACGTGGCGGAAACCAGCGTGAAACCAATACCACACAAGATAAAAAGCAAAAAGCATTACCAAGACCGGTCATTGAATGAAAAAAAGCCGCCCAGGCAAATACATGCGTTAATGCAAAACCCAGTGTACCAAGCACACAAACGGCCATAGCAGCAAGAATCACTTTGCGCGTGGAAAATCGATCGAGAATGACGCCAGCGGGCAGTAGAAAAAGAACATTGGCCCACACATAAGTGCTGGACATCCAGCTCAATTGCGCAGCATCAATATTAAAAGCATCACGCAACGGCTGATTGATGACATCAAATAAATTGAGTTGAAAAAACTCATAAAGAAAAAATAAACCCGCCGAGAGACAAACCAACCACGGCATCCAGCTAGAGCAAGGCGATACGGCTTTGCTGTCTACAGCACAAGAATCAGACAAAACAACTCCTTGGCAAAGAAAGGTTGAAAATCTGGTGCGAAGTATACCTGAATCCATACGGGATTGGTACCTTTATTGAACACTGGGTTTAGGTGCAATTATTTTCTAATCCATCGCTATTTTTAGATCAATATAAGGCCCATTCATATTAAAAGGTCTATCCCGTTTATCAACCGACACAATAGCCATGGTTCCAGTTGAAAATTCAGGTGTGGCAGTCACGGTTCCAGGCTGCACCAGGGTGTTAGGATTGATAGTTGTAATAGCATTACTGGACTTTGGACAAGGCCAGGAAGTATTTACATCGATAAAATACATATGTACGATGTGATCAATTGATGGAGTCAGATTAGTAGGGACAGGCAACAACGTTCCTATGACGGTATGTTTAACAAAGGAGTGGTCTATATGAAAAAAATTATATTAGGTGGGCTTTTGATGGGCTTGGCCGTAACCAATGCTTTTTCTGGTGATATGATGAGCGCTGGTTCGGCAATCGCGGCCAATAAGTCCATTGTGCCGCAATCAGCCTTTTTTGGAGGACTAGGAGGAGGCTGGAGC
>CAMDBQ010000192.1 GCA_945889365.1 Legionella genomosp. 1
ATAACATGTCATGAAGAACCCATTCGTTCAAACCAAACTCCAATCAACACACGGACTGCAGAAATGAGAGAGGTCACTAATAAACCTAGATTGCAAAAATCACACAGCGCGCCTTCGTTATTCAAAGCGTCAAAACCACCAGCTTATCAAAACAGGGTTGAAAATTTTATTGTTCCAGGAACAGGAAAAATAGTCCATTTTTAGGGATGGTTCAAAATCAGCATTGTCTTTGTCGAGTAAGCGGAACGCATTGCTGCGGCCAGCCCCTCTAACTCTAAGAACGCAGCATGCCACTTTCATGGCACTGCGCGCTCAAGCCATCATAACGCTGGGCAGGGCTCAGGGTTCTGTCTCAAAAAGTCACCTTGCGTTCCAACCGTTCACTTTGCACTGGATTATATAAAAAAAAACGGAATTTTTCCCGCTTAAACCGGGAAAAAAACCTTCACAATCAATCCGGCTCCCTCCGTGGGTGTCTCAAGAACAACGCGTCCATTATGCAGTGTGCAAATTTGCTGAACAATCGCTAGGCCTAAACCACTTCCTGGGCATTTATTGCCAAGAACTCTAAAAAATCGTTCGAAGACACGAGATTGTAATTCAACATCGATGCCTGGGCCATTATCGCGAACCTCCAGAACAATTTCATGCTGTTGCTGATAGATGCGAACAATAACGTAACCACGAGGATTGCAATAACGAATGGCGTTATCGACCAGATTACGAATTAAAATGCCTATCGCTGTAGAGTGGCCAGTAAAACGTGGGATATTATCGACGGGATCAAATTCAAGCTCAATTTGTTTTTCAATTGCAGCCGGTGCTAACATAGCCAATATTTCACGCGTTACTCGGGTCAAGTTCACATCATCGAGATCAGTAGTGCTTGCCGCTTCCGGAACCAGTTTATTCATGGTCAATAATTGTTGAATGATATGGGTGCTTCGATTGACGCTGCCAATTAATTTTTGCAGCGCAATATTTTTATCTTCAATACTATTACTGTTAAGAGCAACTTGCGCTTGTGTTTTAATCGCAGCAAGGGGGGTGCGCAGTTCATGCGCTGCATCCGCTGTAAATCGTTTCTCACGTTCAAAACCTTCTTTTAATCGGAAAAATAGCTTATTTAACTCGTCAATCAGGGGTTTTATCTCGTTAGGCACTTCTTTGATATTGACCTGTTCTAAATGACTCGGTGCTCTGTTGGATACTTCCTGAGCGATGCGACCGAGACTCTTCAAGCCTCGTCCGATGATGATCCAAATCAGTAAACCCGATAATGGAAACGTTAACAGCATGATGTAAATATCATCCTGCGCGATACGCTTTCCCAGCTCACTTCGCGCGTCATAACGTTCAGCCACTACGGTGCGTAATTTGGCTTTTGGATTATGAGTGGTAAATACACGCCATTTTTGTGGGTCGAGGTTGTTATCACTAAACCCATCCGTCTTGCCATTTAGAGGGCTATTAGGCGCGCTAGGTGAATGGAGTAAAAGTCGCCCATCATCCGTCCAAACTTGAAAATTAAATTTATCCAGATAATAGTCGGGCGGCTCCGTGAAAAGGTGCGGCTTGGGATAATACTCTTCTACTTTTTTCGGAATATTTTCAAGTGTTTTTTGTATTTCTAATACAGGGCGCTCATGTATGTCATCGCCTAGCAAAGCTTGATATGAAAGAGCGGAAACGGCCATTAATGTATCCAGATGATCTTGGATATCTTGTTGGTCAAGATAATAATTGCCGATGGCAGTCAACGTGGTGGTTAGCCCGATGGCCAGTAAAAGATAAATAAGCAGGAATTTCCGTATGGATGATTTCACGAGTCAACCTCAGGTGGCGTCTTTTTTCTCGGCCATGTATCCTACACCACGGATTGTGCGGATAAAAGTAGCCTTGAGTTTCTTTCGTAGATTGTGAATGTGTACCTCAAGGGCATTGCTGTCAACGTCCTCATCCCACCCGTAAATACTTTGCATCAACTGATCACGCGATAATACTTGTCCGCTGTTTTCCAATAGTTTTTGCAGCAAGGAAAACTCACGCCGAGAAATATTTACAGGCACATCATCCATCAAAACGGAGTGTGCTGCAGGGTCGAGGGTTATGTTTCTGTATTGAAGGGCCGTATCAGCTCGTCCTTGTGAACGTCTAACTAGCGCTCGTATTCGAGCGCCTAGCTCGTTCAAATCAAAGGGTTTGACAATGTAGTCATCGGCACCACTATCCAGACCTTTGATACGATCTTCTACTGATTCAAACGCGGTCAGGATGATGACAGGGGTCGTATTCTGATCTAGGCGAATACTTTGTAACAGGCCGATACCAGACAATTTAGGCAAGCCTAAATCTAAAATAATAAGCTCAAACGATTCGGTTTTGATGACGGAGCGCGCCGTTTCACCATCTTTGACCCAGTCAACCACATAGCCAAATTGAGTAAGACCGGTTTTAACCGCGTCCCCCAATAGTTCGTCGTCTTCAACCAGTAGTAATCGCATGTTGGTTCCTTATACTAGTGCGGCTCTTCCTTGGGCTGTTCTAAGTCTATAGGTTGTTCTATTGCGTGCCGGGTTAAGTACATTGCCTGGAAGAATACAAATACCAGCATGCAGCCGGCACCACCAAACAATTTAAAGTCAACCCAAATATCCGTGTCATAATGATAGGCAACATAAAGATTTAATGCGCCCATAAATAAAAAATATATAGCCCAAGCCGTATTTAACCGCAACCATATTTTTTTTGGTAAATTAACATTGCCTTCCATCATTTTCTGAATGATTACTTTTTTTCCAATAAACGATGAAGCTAAAAAAACTACCGATGATAACCAGTAAATGCCTGTTGGTTTCCATTTGATGAACCAAGGGTTATGGAAGAATAAAGTAGCTCCGCCAAGAACCAGGATTAAGCCCAAACTGATTAAATGCAGCTTTTCATAACGCTGGTGTTTGATTCGATGAAAGACAACTTGGACGACTGAAGCTGCCATCGCAACAGCCGTGGCTGTGTATATGCCATAAAATTTATAGCATATGAAAAAAAGCAGGATAGGAAAAAAATCAAATAATATTTTCATGTTTTCAACTTTACTCTTAAGTGTAGGTTAAGTATAGCAGATCTAAACCGACCTGCGGCTGGGATGACTCTCACCCCTAACCCAGCTTGATCCGTTGTCCTGGGCGAAGAAGTCGTTTTTTCAAAGCAGGATTGAGCTGAACCAGTAATCCAACTTTAGTATTATTTCGTTTGGCGATTTGAGTTAGTGTGTCGCCAGATCGAATCACATAAGTGCCAATAGCCCCACCACGTCGCCAGATAACCAGCTGCTGACCGCGTTGTAATTCTTTTCGGGATCGCAACTTGTTCCATGATTTGATTTGATTCGTTGATACACCATACTTCTTTTCCAATTGTGCATAGGACTCATCTCTTTCGACAATATGGATTATTTTGTATTGCTTGAGTG
>CAMDBQ010000193.1 GCA_945889365.1 Legionella genomosp. 1
CGCCCAATGCCGATAAGCTCTATCGTCCCATCCGCTGAGACTTCGCCAACCAGCGCAACGACTTTGGATGTGCCGATATCCAGGCCAGTTATAATATTTCTTTCTGATTTCTTCGCCATTATCTTCCCGTTTGCTGTTTCCATTGCACCGCCATACCGCGTGCATAACGTAAATCAACACTAGACAGCTGCTCTGGTTTATCTGCAAAAACCACGGGCCAAGCTCTACAAAATCGCGTTAAGCGCTTCTCTAGGTCACGCTTTCCCAAATGCAATTGTATGCCATTCGCCAAAGACAGCTCCCACGCTTGATTATCACGCAATTCCAATGCTGCTGCGTGCAAACCATATGTTGATAATAGTTTACTCAATTTTTCATAAATTTGTAAGATGTCTGTTTGTTGTTGTTCGGGGCCGCTTAATCGTGGCAGCATCGTCTCATTTTGTTCCTTGCCACCGTTAAACAATTGTCCGTCGGCAGTCATCAAAGATTGATTCCAAACGGCTACAGGCAACTTTTCCACTAAAACTATTTTTAGTGTTCCCGGCCAAATACGCTCAATTTCAACATGGTCAGTCCAGTCCAGTGCCGTTAAATCATTGCGCAGCTGATCAACTGCCAACACAATAAAGCTTTTATTACTGTATTCGGATAAAACAGACTCCAGTTGTTTACGTGTAACATGTCGATAACTTGCAGCAACTTTTACCGTACTGATTGGAAACTGCTGTGGATCGGCTAAATACAAATAAACCATCCGTGCTGCTAATAGCAGCGCACACACGATCAATAGCGTTAGAAAACTCGCATAGCGTAATCGTTCAGTATCCGTACTCATGCATTCGTCCATTACTGATAATGCGTCACCAATTGCTCACGGCATCGATGATGCATCATCGCCAAGTCAATTAAGCGGCTTAGCAAAACGACATATGCTATCCCACTGGCTTGCCAAAGTTTGGGATACATACTGATCGATGTAAACCCCGGCAGCGTATTGATCTCATTAAAATAAATTGCTCCACGTTCATCATCAACAAAAAAATCCACTCGCGCAAGTCCTTTGCATTTAATTGACATAAATATATCCGCTGCGGCATCTTGTAAGCGTCTATTCAATGTTTCATCAAGGCGCGCGGGAATTTGTAGTTCAGTCTGACCGCTTTCCAAGTACTTGGCCGTATAGGAATAAAACCCATCGGGGTGATTCACTTGAATTTCACCGACCACACTCACATGAGGACGTAGATCTGGGGAAATATTTTCAAGCACGGCCAGCTCGATTTCCCGACCTTTAATACATTCTTCGACGAGAATGGCTTTGTCATAACGTCGTGCATCCGCGACAGCTAGTAATAACTCATCCATGTTATGTGCTTTATGAATACCAACACTGGAACCCATAGAGCAAGGCTTCACAAATAACGGCCAGCCCAGTTCTGCTGCAGTTTGTTGACAAAACCGCTCGGTATTAGCCGCGCTGGCATGCCAGGAAAGTAGGCGATATCGCGCTGATTGAATGCCGTTGGTGCAGGCTATTCGTCGGGCCATGTCTTTATCCATACCAATAGCCGATGACAATACATCGCAACCCACATAGGCCACGCCCGCCAATTCCAACAACCCTTGCAGACAACCATCTTCATGTAGCGGACCATGCACGACTGGAAACACAACATCGGCATCAATGGCCATCCGACCATTGCACACCAAGCTATCCAGCGGACGTGAGTAAGGCGTGATAACGGGCAATGCATCAGGGTATGCCAGTAATTCATGGTAATCATTGACATAAAAACGGCCGTCTTTATCAATGCCGACGGGCGTAATGTTATAGCGTTCAGCATCCAGGTTTGCCAGCACAGAGGCCGCGGAAACCAAGGAAATTTCATGTTCGCCGGATTTCCCGCCATAGAGCAAGATCAAATTAACAAGATTAGACATTATTATTCATCTCCAATGATATGTATTTCACGAATCAATTCAGTACCTGTGTGTTCATATACTGTTTTTTGCACACATTGGATCAACGACTCAATATCTTCCGCGGAGGCCGTGCCTTCAGGATTAATGATAAAATTAGCATGTTTTTCTGAAACCGCTGCCCCACCCAGACGCTTGCCTTTTAAACCACAAGACTCAATCAGTCGCCCTGCATAATTATCAGGCGGGTTTCTAAATACGGAACCGCAATTATATTCACTGGTGGGTTGTGTTGCGGCTCGATGAGCCAAAAGCTCTTTGATCAGTTGTAACGATTTGTCTTTTTCACCGGGAATCAGACGACACGTTGCGGCAACAAACCACTCATCACCTAATCCACCCACGTGACGATACGATACGTCAAATTCATCGGGTGTACGACGACGAATTTCACCGGTGCGGGCCATGGTTTCTACCTCGACAACATGTTGCCAGGTTTCACCATTAAAGCAGCCCGCATTCATTCTCAACGCACCACCCATCGTGCCGGGAATTCCAGCCCAAAACTCACCGCCGATCAGATTATTTCGCGCACAAAATCGTGCCATTTTAGCGCAAGACACACCTGCTTCTACGCGAACACGCGAATCATCCAAAAGGCTGATTTCATTTAGACAACCCTGGGTCAAAATGACTGTTCCGGTGAAACCTTTGTCTTTGATCAACGAGTTGCTACCCAAGCCTAGCCATAATAAATGCTCGTTTGAAGGACGGCATTTAAGAAATAAAGCCAAATCGGCTATACCTGCCGGCTTATACATCGACTGCGCTACCCCACCAACACGCCAGGTAGTGTAATCTGCCAAGCGCTCATTAAATAGCAGCGCACCTTGATAAACCGCACCATCACAACGCGTGTCATCAGCCAGGTTCATGCCGTCTCTCTCGATGTTTGCATCAAATTCGTAGCCAATTGCCCAATACTGCCAGCACCCTGCATCAGTACAACATCCCCATCTTTTACCCGTTGATCTAAATGGGCGACAACATTCTGTTCGGTCACCAGTGTAACCTTAGCGCCATGCTTATGAAGCTCTTGTGCCAACAATTCGCTGCTTATTCCGGAAATCGCCGACTCGCCCGCTGAATAGATATCCAGCAGCAACAATTCGTCCGCCATTTTTAACACATCAACAAACTGGGGAAATAAAGATTGTGTACGGGTATAACGATGCGGCTGAAACACGTGAACCAATCGTTTGTCTGGCCAAACTGCACGAAATGCATCCAGCGTGGCTTTGATTTCTTGTGGATGATGTCCATAGTCATCGACAACCATGGCCGTGCCGTTGGTAAAATGACGCTCGCCTAACATTTGAAAGCGACGACCGACACCTTGGAAATTCAATAAAGCACGTTCGATTGACGCATCATCAACATCTAACTCAGTAGCGATGGCAATGGAGGCCAACGCGTTCAAGACATTATGGCGACCTGGCCACTTGAATTGGATAT
>CAMDBQ010000194.1 GCA_945889365.1 Legionella genomosp. 1
GTTAAAACTTATTCCCAAAGACACACACCCCATGGATGTGTTGCGTACAGCCTGTTCCTTGCTGGGCACACTGGAACCCGAAACTAATTTTGCACAACAATATGATATTGCTGATCGACTACTGGCTTTATTTCCTGGGATCATGTGCTATTGGTACGCTTTTCATCATCAAAACAGGGAAATTAGTGGTAAAAGTGATGAACATACCGTTGGCGGGCATTTTATGGCCATGTTACATGGCAGTAAACCGTCTGAAATACAGAAAGACATGATGAACGTCTCGCTAATTTTATATGCGGAACACGAATTTAACGCATCAACATTTGCTGCTCGTGTGACTGCTGCAACGCTTTCTGATTTCTATTCCACCATCACAACAGCAATTGGTACATTACGCGGTCCTTTGCATGGTGGTGCGAATGAAGCTGCCATGGAATTAATCGAGCACTTCAAAACCCCTCAAGATGCTGAAACGCAACTAATGCTGCTGTTAGCGAACAAAGCTAAAATCATGGGTTTTGGTCACCGGGTTTATACCAAATCTGATCCACGGTCAGATATCATTAAAGTGTGGTCAAAAAAATTAGCTGATGCACAAGACGACCTATTGCTTTATGAGGTTTCAGAGCGCGTTGAAGGGGTAATGCAGCGTGAAAAGAAATTATTCCCAAATCTTGATTTTTATAGTGCCTCGGCTTATCACTATTGTGGCATTCCGACACCACTCTTTACCCCAATTTTTGTGATGTCCCGTATTACTGGTTGGTCAGCACATGTCTTTGAGCAACGCGCAGATAATCGTTTAATTCGTCCTACATCTGAATACACAGGGCCAGATGCAAGATCATACGTAGCCATTGAAGCGAGAATATAACATGCATGAAGTTTGCGCAGAAGAAAATGTAAAACCAGATTTTGATTCTGTAATCAGTGATATTGCGGATTACATGCTCAACACATCCATTGAAAGCCCCGTTGCTTATGAAACCGCACGCCTCTGTTTAATGGATACACTAGGCTGTGGAATGTTGGCCTTAACCTTCAAGGAATGCACGAAATTACTTGGACCTGTAGTCCCGGGTGCTACATTACCTGGCGGAGCACGCGTACCTGGCACAAACTTTGAGTTAGATCCCGTACAAGCCGCGTTTAACATTGGCACCATGATTCGTTGGCTTGATTATAACGATACCTGGCTTGCTGCTGAATGGGGACATCCGTCAGATAATTTAGGTGCTATTTTAGCCGTTGCGGATTATATTGGTCGTCAAAATGTACAGCAGGGCAAACCATCGCTTCGTATGCATGACATCTTGACACTCATGATTAAAGCGCATGAAATCCAAGGTTGCCTGGCATTGGAAAATAGTTTTAACAGGGTGGGCCTTGATCACGTTATATTGGTTAAAGTTGCTAGCGCAGCATGCGTTGCCATGCTATTAGGTATGGATAAAGATGGCATTCAGCGCACATTGTCGCAAGTATTTGTGGATGGTCAAAGCCTTCGTACATACCGGCACACACCAAACGCAGGATCGCGTAAATCATGGGCCGCAGGGGATGCAACCTCAAGAGCTGTCCGTCTTGCATTGATTTCAGCTACGGGCGAAATGGGTTATCCCAGCGCATTAAGCGCGCCAAAATGGGGTTTTTACAATGTTTTGTTTGACGGTGAACCCTTCAAATTCCAGCGGCCTTATGGCAGTCATGTCATGGAGAATATTTTATTCAAGTTATCCTTCCCCGCAGAATTTCACGCACAAACAGCCGTTGAATGTGCAGTGATATTACACCCGCAAGTGATTGCTCGCTTAAATGACATCATCCGCATTGAGTTAATTACCCATGCCTCAGCCATTCGGATTATTAGTAAACACGGTATGCTACACAATCCGGCTGACCGCGATCATTGCTTGCAGTACATGGTGGCTATTGGTTTATTGTTCGGTGATTTAAAGGCCGAGCATTATGAAGATGAAACGGCCTCTGAACCACGCATTGATTTCTTGCGTGAAAAAATGCACGTGATTGAAAATGAGCAATTTTCAAAGGACTATCTCGAGCCTGAAAAGCGCTCCATTGCGAACAGCATTAAACTGGTTTTTCGTGACGGTACTGAAAGTGAGCTTATCACTGTTGAATACCCCATTGGGCATCGACGTCGCCGCGATGAAGGCTTGCCTGTATTGTTGAAAAAATTCCAACGCAATCTTAGTGCACGATTCCCAATAAATCAGGCTGAAGAAATTAGAGCAGTCATGAGCGACGCTAAAAAACTGGATGCGATGTCAGTTGTTGATTTTATGGGAATGTGGTGCTAGGAGCCCATTATTAGTTATTGGTGGCTATAATACTTCACACCCATCACTTTTGCAGTTTTACTCAGAAAAATCGATTAATGATTTGATGAATCTGACTTTCAGATCTTAATTTATGGGTAGACAAGCATTTATATTGTTATCAAGAAGCATCCAGCTGTTGATACTTTAACGCGCCCCACTAAGTCTGATTATCAAAGTAATCAGACTTAAGAGGATTATCTGTGCCGCGGATTCAATTTTTTCTATTTCGTAATCCTTCCGGTTCGAGGTTATTCAACAATCTTCGACAGGAAGGCTTGAAATCTAAGTCCAATCCTCTATATTAAGCCCGGGCACTCGTATAAACTCTTTTTTATTGTTAGTAACCAACGTTGAACCCAGACATTGAGCATGTGCTGCAATCATCATATCGAGCGGACCAATGGGGATGCCTTTGTTTTCAAGATAAGTTCGAATACGTCCACAGTGGTCAGTTACTTCCTCATCAAACGGCATGATATCCAGTGGTGATAGAAATTCGTTTAATGCCGTTTTATTTTTTTTATGATGTTGGCTTTTATGCACACCATACATCAATTCAGCAAGCGTTATGGAAGAGATGCAAACCTCACCGACGGGAAGCGTTATAAATTTTTTTAACACACTTTCAGGGTGCTGTTTGATAATATAAATGCACATATTGGTATCAAGCATATATTTCATGAAAACAGATCCTCACGATTTTGTTTTTCCGGTTGCTCGCGGTTGGTCATGAAGTCATCAGAAAATTTATCAAGACTTCCCAAAAGAGGCGCCCATGGGTTTTTCATCGGTAACAATATGATCACGTTCCCCGATTTTTTAATATAAACTTCATCACCCTCAAATCGAAATTCCTTCGGCAATCGAACCGCCTGGCTTTGACCATTCTGGAACAGTTTTGCTGTTTTCATACTAACCTCCTAAGGTATATATTTTAAAGTATATACTACGGAGCACGATAAGACAATGTTTTGTAGGTAGCACCCTACTCCGCTTCTTATTAAAAATCTCAAGATCTAAAATTTCGCAAAACTTGTAAGTTTTGCTGAGCGTGCTCACACAG
>CAMDBQ010000195.1 GCA_945889365.1 Legionella genomosp. 1
GAATAGTCCGATGGTGAATCTGAAGCGGTGTGTTATTTGGTAGGGTGGGACGATGACAGCATGGGCTGCTTCAGGCATTAATTAGGCTTTGTTTCCTAACCCATAAAATGAGCATACCAGGGCGCTGGCTCACTGATCCCCTCAAATTTTCTTATTAAAAAATCCAATTAACATATTGATTTTTAAAATAAAAGGATCATCATTACATCTTTCGTTGTGAGGGAGGCTTTGTTGTGACAACCACTGGATTTGATAAAATTTAAACCACATGAATGGTTTGTAGGGTATTAATTAATTTGAGCGGGAATACTTGGCTATTTTCCGTTAAGCCTGGTTAGAGGATTAACCAGACCTAAGCCGCTTCTTGAATATCAACTGTCATGCGTAATTGATCTCGATCAAGCAAATCTTGTAAACAAAGACGAACAAACTGATTTTTAGAGTATCCCAGTTTGTCAGCATACTCAGCCGCCATTTTGGGGCTCACAAATCGTCGATGATGTTCAATATCGCACAAATTTTGGCGAGAAACTCCCAATTGTTTTGCAAAATTTTGGTCATGATTATCGGATGGGTCATGATGTTCCTTGAGAAGGTAGGACAAAATATAATGTATCCTTTTGAATCAGGTCCTAATGACGTGCCCATCACCACCATTTCAAAGCATATTGAAGTAGTGATGAAAAAATTATTAGGCATGAAAGATGTGCCTGAAGAGATCGTTCCAAAGTTTGATATGGCATTGTAAGAATACGGCATCTATCTTTTTTGGCTCTGTCGGGTTTCTAGTGGATCGATTTATGCATAAATTTCGAACCCTTGTAAGTCCAGGTATAATCGCTGAAAAAGCGTATCAGTTTTCAATATTCCATAGCAGCGTCTCTTCGCGGCTTTGTTTCCTAACTCATAAAATGCCACAAAATGGCGCATATCACCAAGTAACCCTATGTTTTGGTCAACCACCAATCCAATAATAAAAATTCGTTCAAAATCAAAACGGTAAGAAATATCTGATGCAAAAGCAAGAGATCTCTTACAAGATTTAGAGAGATCTCTTACAAGATTAGAAGAGATCTCTTGTATACATGCTGTGCAAACAAACTATACTGACAGCTCACGGAGTAACATGGAATGTCTGACAAGAAGTCACCTTTGATAAGAATAATTTACTTATAGTTGCAGAAGGAAAATTGCCATGAGTCCACGCAGCATAGTTAATGCCATGATTCGAATAGGTCTGTTATTTGCATTGACACAAGCATCATACGCTTTAAGCGCGCATGACATGGCTTACCCGTCAATTGAACAATTAAAACAATTACACAAAAATTATGCCTCTTCGCATAAAGAGCCCCCCGCAATTTCAAGCCCATTAAAATCCGGTGTCGGATAGCACGCAAGGATGACAGGGACTGTCTGGCATGATGCCACCACTATAAATAGCCCTGATTTAATGTAACCCCAGTTGGGTTTTTCTGCTCAGCGAGAACATTCTCACTGTCCAACCATGGAACCCAAAGTCAGTATTAATCCAACAATGAGGAAGTTATCATGCCCTTACCTATAATTCTATTCGCGGTTGCTGCTGAAAAAGCAACTGAAACAGCGATACTCTGGTACTACGGTGGCGCTGCTGTAGTAGTTGTTGGTGGAACTGCTTATATGATGTGGCCATCAGGGAAAAAAGACATCCCATTAACACCAGACCAGAAAAAACAGGTTAAAAAAGATGCCGACGAAATAGAGAAACGACTACAAAAACCCATAGTCATCGCAGAAGCCGAGCTTGTAAAAACCAATGGAAACGTCAAAACCGTTATAGCGCAGACCAGTGAACTACAAACGCGCATAGACTCTTCTGTAAAGCAATTAAGTAAAACAACAGCCAAGGCCGATGATGCAGCAGTACAAATAATTAATCTCGCACAACCTCTGCACGTGGCCGCAAATAATGCCGTTAATAACGTGCAAGTCATGACAAAAGAATTGGCTCTGGCACGAAAAAACTTTGATGAAGTCACCACGGCACTCCAAGTATCGCAACAATCCTTTTCGGAAATAGAGACTCAATTACGTGGAACACGCGATCAACTCTCTACCACCGAAAAGGAATGGTCAGACTCCACAGCAACCACTCGCAGTCAGCTCTCGCAAATGCTTGTGCAACAACAGCTTATCGATGACGCCTGTGAAAAAATCAATGCCAGCTCAATTCAGGCCGCTGAAATTAAATCCTTGAAACAACAGTTAGGGAAACTGTCATCTAATAATCAAAGCCTCACCGAAACCGTCAATAAATTGTCACAAAATTTAATCACTGTAATAGAAGAGAATAAATCCCTTCGAGCCGAAAACCAACGTGCTCCTGGACAATCCAATATAGAACCATCAAATGCTAATACATATAAACCAACCCTGTTTCGTTAGTATGTTTACAAAATTTGATGGGTAGTAACAGCCATAATTAGGAGTTTGTCATGCCAGTAACTATAGATGCAGTAGATGAAGATACAACGGGTTCAGGAATGTCCACCGGTACGCTTGCCGCCGGAGTCATGGGTGGTGGCAGTGCAATTGGTGGCGTTGGCGGAAAAGAAAAAACGCCACAATATTTCAAAAATGAGGCTCTGAAAAAAATTGACGAGTTACGGGTGCCAAGAAGAACGATTGTCGAACTGCAATCGAGTCTTGAATTGATCATGCAGCGATATGAATTTGACAAAAGCTACCTTGATAAGGCGGCGGAATGGTATGCAAAAACGGCATGGTGGTATGAAACGGCGGGCATTTTATTACTATGGACTGCATCCGGTGCAATGGTTGGCTTGACCATTGGTGCAGCAATCGCGCCCGTTTTTGCCTTGCTGGCCATCGGTATTTATTTTGCAACAACATTTTTGCTAATGGAGCATTACACCACCACCACGAGACGAGACAAGCGACTTCGTGAGCATTTTAGCACGTGCGAAGAAACCATTATTGAGGCGATAACCTTGCTTGAGAGCGCTGAAAAACAAGTAGAAAACATACTCATTTCCTTATGCGAACTCAACATTAAATCAGCCGACAAACTGAAATCATTTGAAGAGCAAATTGCAACCCTGACGGTTCAATCGACAACTTATTTGGAGACGATCCAAAAATTAGAGACAGCAACTGACTCTATTGCTCGTGATAACGAAATAATAGCCCGTCATCTTCAATCGGCAGCTGTGGAGCTTGAAAAGGAGCCGGCTAAATTAAATACCGTTATCAACACACTAAAGGAAAACCATACGGCTGTATCCGTAACAAGCGATGATTGCGTGGGGATATCTAAAAAAATGCAAACCAACGTTACCTCTCTTGCGCATATTGTTATCGGCTTCCAGGAACAACTAACAATTTTGA
>CAMDBQ010000196.1 GCA_945889365.1 Legionella genomosp. 1
TGGGAATGAATTAATGCAAGATATAAAAAGCCTCATAATTAAACGAGGCTAATTAGAAACCAATTATTTAACTTTTTTCTCGTTAAAATCGACATGTTTGCGAACAACAGGATCATAGCGTTTAAACTGTAATTTGTTGGTCGTTGTACGCGGGTTTTTTGTTGTGGTTATAAAATAACCTGTTCCAGCGCTCGATTCCATTTTAATTTTGATGCGAATAGTTGCCATGGTGTTTCCCCTTCAATTAAATTTTTTCGCCTTTGGCGCGTAATTTATCGAGAACAACTTTTATGCCCAGTTTGTCGATAGTGCGCATGCCTCTTGGTGTTAATTTGAGGGATACAAATCGATTTTCTTCTTCAACCCAAAACCGATGGTGTTGAATGTTAGGTAAAAAGCGTCGTCTCGTTCTATTGTTGGCATGCGACACGCTGTTTCCGCTAATGGGTCGCTTACCAGTAACCTGGCATACTCTTGACATGATGTTACTCCAACGTGTCTGACAATCATGGGTCAGATTTTTTAAAAAAATTAGCTCATTCGCACCGCGAACTGGCCGAAATAAATTTCAGGTTGCGTTTTATAACAAAAAACAGCTGCTGATGCAATATATTGTCAGAAATTGAATTAAAAAAACAGTGTTATTGGACATTCACGGTACTGCCCGTGCATAATCCTCGCTTTTGCATGGGGTGTTTAAATGCAGCGACGCACAATTAAAAGTTTTGTATTACGAACGGGCCGTGTTAGTAATCGTCAGCAGCAAGGACTGGACCAGTGGCTGACCAATTATGTGATGCCTGAACCGGTGTCACCCTGGAGTTTGGAAACTGAATTTGGCAGAAAGGCTGATACGGTTGTTGAAATTGGGTTTGGTATGGGATCGTCACTTTTAACCATGGCAGAAGCCAGTCCTGATCTGAATTTTTTAGGTATTGAGGTGCATCTTGCCGGGATAGGCAGTTTAGTTGCGGATATACATGATGCAGGTTTAAGTAATCTTCGTGTTGCACCATATGATGCTGTAGAGGTATTCAAGAACTGTTTTGCAGATAATTCACTGGTTGGTGTGCAAATCTTCTTCCCTGATCCCTGGCCAAAATTGAGGCATCACAAACGCCGCCTTATTCAGAAAGAGTTTATCACTTTGCTGGTTCAAAAAATCAAAGTAGGCGGCTTTATACATTGCGCAACCGACTGGGAAAACTATGCTGAACATATGCATGATGTCCTCTCTGCTCAACCCAATCTGAGTAATCAAAATCACGATGGTGGGTTTTCAGCTAGGCCTGACTCAAGGCCTCTTACCAAATTTGAGCAGCGTGGCACGCGTTTGGGACACGGAGTGTGGGATTTGATTTTCATTCGGAATTAGATGCGGTTGACCTGGGGGGCTTGCTTAAACTGGTTATACCCCATAGAATTCTATTTTTTAGCGCGAAGTGCGGAGCGTAATGCATGGGATGGAATGAGCCAGATAAAGGTAAAGCACCTTGGGGTGGGAAGAATCAACCCCCTGATCTTGATGAAGCATTGAAACGTTTGCAAGACAAACTGAAAAAAATGTTTTTGAGAGCGTCTCCCAAACGGACTACACCCGAACCCATTTCGGCTTCAGGTGGTCGTTCAGATGACAGCTCTGGCGGTGGTTTTCTGGCGGGGCTCATTTTGTTGGCTGTCTTTGTTTTGTGGGGATTGTCCGGAATATTCATTATCGATCCGGCAGAGCAAGCGGCTATTCTGCGTTTTGGTAAATATATAGAAACAGTGGGGCCAGGTCCACATTGGATCCCGCGCTTTATTTCGTCCAAAATAGTGCTGAACGTCGATCGCGTGGCGGATTATTCTTATTCAGCGCAGATGCTGACCAAAGATGAAAACCTGGTTTCTGTAGCACTAGCCGTGCAATACCGAATTGGTGATTTGCAAGAGTATCTGTTTAATGTGTCCGACCCGGAAGAAAGCTTGCAGCAAGCCACCTCCAGCGCTTTGCGCCAAGTGGTAGGTACAACGACCCTGGATCAGATTATTACTGAGGGTCGAGATGCTTGGGGTATTAGTGTTCAGGATTTCCTGGTTAAAACACTTGCCCGTTATAAAACAGGCATCATTATTGTGAATGTATCGCCACAGCCCGCTCGTGCGCCTGAAAATGTGCAAGATGCATTCGATGATGCGATTAAAGCACAAGAAGATGAAAAACGCTTTAAAGAACAAGCGGGAGCATATGCCGCACGTGTAGTACCCATAGCTGAAGGAAACGCCAGGCGAATTTTTGAGGAAACCAAAGCCTACGCGGAACAGGTAGTGTTAAAAGCTAAGGGTGAAACGGCTGAATTTTTGGAGCTACTGCCAGAATATACACGCTCACCCTACGTGACTGGAGAGCGCATGTATTTGGATGCAATGCAACACATATTAAGCGCAAGCAGTAAAATTATTGTAGATGGCAAGGCCGGTAACTTGCTCTATTTGCCGCTGGACAAATTGGCTATAACCTCGCCCGATGTGAATTTGAGCAAGGGGAGTGTCCTTGAACGAGCGGCACTAGCCAATCAACCAGATAATAATGTTTTGCTTGACGGCCGTGAAACGACAAGGTCCACTGAGCGTCAAGGGAGGGCGGGTTGATGAAAGCAACGAAAACAATCTTGGTCGTAGTCGCGTTTTTTATATTGCTGGTGCTATTCAGTTGTGTATTTACCATTACGCAAGGCGAGCATGGCATCGTATTGAGATTGGGGCGGTTGGTTAACGATGCCCAAACTGGTACCGTACGCATTTTGTCGCCTGGTTTACATTTTAAAATGCCGTTTATTGAAAATGTTCGTGTTTTCGATACCCGCATTCAGACCTTGGATATCAAATCATCACGTATTGTAACAAAAGAAAAAAAAGACGTGATTGTTGATTATTATGTTAAGTGGCGAATTGAAGATTTGGCACAATATTTTAAATCCACTGGAGGCAGCGCATTAAAAGCCGAAACGTTGCTTGAACAGCAATTGAACACATCTCTACGTGCTCAATTTGGTAAGCGCACGATTTCTGATGTGGTTTCAGGTGGCCGTGATGATGTGATGGACGTGTTGCGTGAGCGCGCTGAAGAGCAGGCTGCTCAATTAGGTGTTCATGTGGTTGATGTGCGCATTAAAGGCATAGAGTTGCCGGAAAATACCAGCAATGCAATTTATCAGCGTATGCGTGCGGACATGCAGAAAATTGCCAATCGTCACCGTGCAGATGGTCAAGCTCAGGCTGAAGCAATTCAAGCTACAGCGGATGCTCGTGTGACGATTTTGATTGCTCAGGCAACCAGTGATGGGCAGGTTATTCGCGCACAAGGGCAAGCCAAGGCTGCGGAAATTTACGCGAAA
>CAMDBQ010000197.1 GCA_945889365.1 Legionella genomosp. 1
CAAGCGGCGCAGAATTCCCTTGCGCTCACAATGAACGAAACGCATGGGTCTGTCTTCTCCCAAGAAGCGGGCAATCGCATCGTGGTAAGCAGTGCCTGCATCACTTTGTTCATCAAGAATAACCGGTGTACCGGTGTTTGATGCTTTGAGTACGGATTTTGATTCAGGAATGATGCCGATTAAAGGGATCGCCAAGATGTCTTTCACGTCTTGAACCGATAGCATTTCCCCTTTTTCTACACGCTCAGGATCATAACGGGTTAGCAAAAGATGCTCTTGAACGGGTGGACGGCCTTCTATGGCTCGTTTGGTTTTGCTGGCAAGAATGCCTAAAATTCGGTCGGAGTCTCGTACAGAAGATACCTCTGGATTGGTTACCACAATTGCATGGTCTGCAAAATACATCGACATCAACGCACCGGCTTCAATTCCAGCAGGTGAGTCACAAATAATGTATTCAAAGTCTTTCGCTAGATCGTCAAGAATTTTTTCAACCCCTTCAATGGTCAACGCATCTTTATCACGCGTTTGTGAGGCAGGGAGAATATAGAGATCGGGTATGCGCTTGTCTTTAACCAATGCCTGGTTTAAGCTTGCCTCGCCATTGATGACGTTGATAAAGTCGTAAACTACTCGACGTTCGCATCCCATAATGATGTCAAGATTTCGCAAACCTATGTCGAAATCGATGACGACCGTTTTATGCCCTCGTATGGCCAAGCCAGAAGATATGGCTGCAGAAGAAGTGGTTTTGCCCACCCCGCCTTTTCCTGAGGTTACGACGATAATTTTAGCCAAAGTCCGCCCTTCCTTTTAGTCGATTGATTATAATTATTATAAGTGTACACGCTATAGTTGACCCGATTCAATAGATGTTGCACAAATAAATTGTCATTTTTAAAAATGATTGTACAATAACGGAACCAGTCTTTTTCGAGGTGTCGAATGTCACTTGCTATCCTGCAACAAGCCTTTACCTTTGATGATGTTTTATTGGTTCCAGCACACTCAGCTGTGCTGCCAAAAGAGGTCTCTCTCAAAACGCGTTTGACGCGAGGAATTGAGTTGAATATGCCTTTGATTTCAGCTGCAATGGATACGGTTACTGAAGCCCGTTTAGCCATTGCGATGGCTCAGGAAGGTGGCATTGGTATTATCCATAAAAACATGAGCATTATCGCTCAAGCTGAAGAAGTCAGACGCGTTAAAAAATTTGAAAGTGGCATGGTGAAAGATCCTGTGTCCGTTGCTCCTACATTGACCGTTCAAGAATTGCTGCACATCATGGCGAAATATAATTTTTCTGGTGTACCTGTTGTTGATGGTGAAAAATTAATTGGAATTGTTACTAGTCGTGACATTCGTTTTGAAACCAATTTATCGTTGCCAGTATCTGCTGTCATGACGCCAAAAGATCGGTTGGTTACTGTAAAAGAGGGCGCAGGGCGAGATGAAATTTGCAGCCTTTTACACAAGCATCGCATTGAGAAATTATTAGTGGTCAATGACGCATTTTATTTACGTGGGTTAATCACGGTTAAAGACATTCAAAAAGCCAAAGACAACCCCTATGCTTGCAAAGATAGTTCTGAGCAGCTACGTGTGGGCGCCGCCGTGGGGGTGGGTGAAGGGACAGATGAGCGCGTTGCGGCCTTGGTTGACGCTGGTGTTGACGTGATTATTGTAGACACGGCTCACGGTCATTCTCAGGGCGTTTTGACTCGAGTCAAATGGATTAAAACTAACTTTCCTGATGTACAAGTGGTTGGCGGTAATATTGCGACCGCTGCTGCTGCACGTGATTTAGTTGCTGCTGGAGCCGATGCTGTGAAAGTGGGTATTGGTCCCGGATCAATTTGCACTACGCGTATCGTAACCGGTGTTGGCGTGCCACAAATTACAGCGATTGCTAATGTTGCCGCAGGTTTGAAAGGTGAGGTTCCTATTATTGCTGATGGTGGAATTCGGTTTTCAGGCGATGTATGCAAGGCACTTGCTGCTGGCGCGCATACAGTCATGCTCGGTGGCATGTTCGCAGGGACTGAAGAATCACCGGGTGAGATTGAACTATATCAAGGTCGTACTTATAAAGGTTATCGAGGCATGGGTTCAATTGGAGCCATGGCGCAATCAGAGGGATCCAGCGACCGTTATTTTCAAGACGCAAATCAAGGCGCGGAAAAACTGGTACCTGAAGGCATCGAAGGACGCGTTCCTTATAAAGGTGCGATTCACTCGATTATTCACCAGATACTAGGCGGGGTGCGTTCGTGTATGGGATATCTGGGGAGTGCCACGCTGAGTGAATTACATGAAAAAGCTGAATTTGTTCGGGTAACTAACGCCGGAATGCGTGAATCACATGTTCACGATGTGAGCATTACCAAGCAGGCTCCTAACTATCAAGTAGATAATTAATCCGATGAAAAACATTAAGCAAAAACCGCTTGTAATTTTAGATTTTGGTTCGCAATACACACAGCTCATAGCTCGTCGTGTGCGAGAAATGGGTGTGTATTGTGAATTGTATCCTTTTGATGTCGATGTAGCTTTGTTACAGGCATTAAATCCCTGTGGTCTAATTTTGTCAGGCGGGCCGTCAACAGTCACTTTGGATGACAATATACGAGCACCCGAGTGGGTGTTTCAATCCGGCCTGCCGCTATTGGGTATTTGTTATGGTATGCAGACCATGGCTGTGCAATTAGGTGGTCAAGTCGCTTCATCAGATATCCGTGAATATGGTTATGCCGAGTTGCGTTTGCATGGCCATAGCCACTTATTAAATAATATTGAAGACAGATTAACACCCGAAGGCGGGGCGTTAATTGATGTTTGGATGAGTCACGGAGATAAGGTAACCGTATTGCCGCCGGGCTTTCAAACCATTTGTAAAACACGCAATGCACCGATTGCCGGTATGTCAGATGAAACGCGTCATTGGTATGGCTTACAATTTCATCCCGAAGTGACGCATACCAAACAAGGTTTGCGTATTTTAGAGCGTTTCGTTGTTAATATTTGCCAAGCAAAAACGAGCTGGACTGCGGGAAATATTGTTGAGCAAGCCATTGAGAAAATCAAACAACAGGTTGGAAATCAAACGGTATTATTGGGTCTTTCGGGAGGGGTAGATTCATCCGTTGTGGCAGCACTTTTGCATCGCGCAGTTGGGGCGCAGTTGGTTTGTGTATTTGTTGATACAGGTCTTTTACGTCTTCATGAAGCGGATCAAGTTATGGCCATGTTTGGCCAGCACATGGGGATTAAAATTATCCATGTCAATGCCGAAGAGAAATTTTTATCGGCACTTAAAAATGTAACGTGCCCGGAAGAAAAACGAAAAATTATTGGCCGCTTATTTATTGAGAT
>CAMDBQ010000198.1 GCA_945889365.1 Legionella genomosp. 1
CAGATGTGGCACAGTTTTTTGTGCCGCTGAGTGAGTAGGTCGTTTTATGCCCTTCCCGCGAAGACGTATGTAATGTAGGGGCACGCGGCGCGCGCCCTTTCTTCCAGGGCAGACGCATCTTAATGATTTCTCTAGCTTCTCGGGTTAAGCACTACAATAAAAACATGTTGCAATGACAGTTAATTTTGTAAATACTTAGTATGCAAAACCGCAACTTTATCCTGCAATCCATCAACCGTTCCATCATTCACCAACACATCATCAGCAATGGCCTGACGTTTATGTTCATCTGCACGCGTAGTTTCCAACATAGCGCAGGCATCCTCTCGGGAGCAGTGATCTCGCGTCATAAGCCGCGCGATTTGTTTCTCAGACTCAGCGGTTACCAGCAGCACTCGATTAAGGTACGGATAGTCAGTTCTATTGGTTAGCAGCGGGATTTCAATGACACAATAAGGACCTTTACAAAGACCCATATCATGTTGGATTTGTTTGCGAATGAATGGATGCAGCAGTGCCTCCAACCATAAGCGTCCCTTAACATCATTCACGATTAAATCACGCAAAAGACGGCGGTTTAAATCCCCATCGACAGTTAACACCGCTTTGCCGAAATAATTAACGAGCTGTTGAAGGGCGGGTTCACCACGATTGACCAGTGCTTTTGCAATATGATCGGCATTGATTACTTCAATTCCAAGTTTTTCAAACAGTGCTGCTACAGTTGATTTTCCACTGGCGATGGTTCCTGTCAATCCGACACAATACATTATGGTTGCCTTAAATTCCGACACATTAATAAATTGATATAACAACTATCAGGATCAGTGCTTCGTTCTACACAATAGGCTTTGGAGGCAATGGCTGCTTCATCCATATTGGCAAACGAACGAGCAACCCACGTTTTAGCCTGTTGATCCAGAGCGGTGCATTGCCATAAAGGCGAGATGCTCACGCCATGCTCAAACCCTTCACATACACCCAGATCAGCTTTGCAACTAGCAGGCACATGACTTTGTTTTTTACATGCATCGAACGCTTTACTGGTTGCAGACCGTTCATAAAGGCTTCGTTCCACCCACTGTTTATTTTCACTGTCAGATGCTGTGCACTGCCAATCATTATCCGCCCACAGGGATTGTGTTACTAGAGAAGTGAGCAGAATGGCCAGTTGGGTACAACGTTTCATGGATTTGTCAGATCTAATGGAGGAAATAAAATACTAACATAGGTTATAATGAATGGCATCTAATACACAGGGCGAGATCATCTTATGTGAACGTTTGCGTTTCCGATCAGTTTCAAACTCGGTAACGCAAACGTTCACGAATTTAAATGTGGCTGCCTTACTTACCATCATAGAATAAGGCGACCATGTTAATAGAATTTGATGACATCACCATCGAAATTTTACGTAAACCAATTAAAAACATGTATCTGCGAGTGAATTCATCGACAGGTGAGGTGAAAATCACAGCACCCACGAAATGTTCACTAAAAACCATTGAGGCAATGCTTGAGTCCAAACGTGAGTGGATTCATAAAGCGCGAACTCGGACCCTTGCACGCGTAGCTTCATCACCCATAACGATGGAGCACGGAGAGACACATCATTTTTTGGGTGAACCTTATGCTTTGGTCGTTCAATCCTACGTCCAGCTCAAAGGAATCGTCATCGAAGGTGAGTTTTTACATGGGTTTCTGGAATCACACACCCACGAACAACGAAAAAAACATCTCCATGCTTGGTACAAACAACAAATGCAAGCCCTAATACCCGATTTGATTAAGAAATGGGAACCCATTATTGGTGTATCGGTTCATGCTTGGGGCGTCAAATCAATGAAAACACGCTGGGGTTCGTGTAATGTTGTTGCCCATCGCATTTGGCTGAACTTAAATTTAATTCAAAAACCATTGAGCTGTCTGGAGTATGTATTGGTTCATGAAATGGTGCATTTGCTGGAAGCCAATCACAGCAAACGATTCTATGCACTGATGACTAAATTTATGCCGCAGTGGACCGAGCATCAAAAACAACTTGAAGGAAAAATGCAAATATGATACATTTTGCGCTTATTCTGCATCAATATGGGTAGGGGATTATGCAAGCAATAGATGAATTTGAAATGGTTGATGTTGATTTTGGCGTTATTGCGCTGTCAGAATTGAGCGACTCAGAAGAACAAGAAGACATACGTCCTGAGATACTTCAGCCTCTGGAACAAAAAGTTGCTGCCCCGATGGTTAAAATAGGGCTGTTTGCTAAAGTCAGCCGAAAAGAGCAATGGGAAGATAAAAACCCTATCATTAAAGCAAGAGTATACGATCCATCCGGTACTCAGTTAGAAATCAGAAAAGTAACCAATAATAAAAACCAGCTTGCCTGCTGGCATCCAGTAACAGGTAAGCTGATATATTCGTTTATCAATAAAGATGGATCCTATTTCGTTGGAAAAGTTCCGTGCACAAAGCATGCCCCTGCCGTTTCTCAGGGTGTTGACAATCTAAAATATAATGGAATCTAAGGGCTGAGGAAGATCTAAATTTTGGTCATGTCTGCTCACGCGTGCATAACCAATAAATTTTGGGGGTGCCGTTTGCATTTTTTCTTATTAACCTCTGTTTTAACGAGTTTATACTATTTTGATCCCAAGACAAGTATTTGAGATAAAACAGGGCGCGCACAGTAAGGGTTGATTATTCTTGATTACCCCACCTTGAGAAATGGTGGTTTTATGAGAGGTCACTAACAGCCGTATTTTCGGCCACCCCTTGACTGTACGGCATTTTGCCGTATAATTAAGCCAAGAGGATCAACATAGGTGACCATTATGGAACAAACAATAATTAAACATAGCCAAGATACAGAGCGCCTGGAAGCACGAATTAGTGCGGACAAAAAGAATTTACTTAGAAATGCGGCTGAATTATCCGGACGCACACTGACCGACTTCGTTATTAATTCAGCATACGAAGCAGCCGTTCGTGTTATTCAAGAGTATCAACAACTGCATTTGACAGCGGTTGATCGAGACGTATTTATTCAAGCATTGTTAACTGCACCGAAAGCATCAAGTAATCTATTGAAAGCGGTCGATCAGTACAAGAAGGACGTTGAATCCAAATGACAGAGACAAGCGTACTTTCACCTAAATATCGAATCGAGCAATTGGATAAGAAACATAATAAAAATTTGTTTTCCTGTGGAACTGAAGCACTGGATCAGTATCTCAAAATACAAGCCAGTCAAGATAGCAAAAAGAATGTTGCAATTACATATGTATTGACACAGAGGGACTCTGACCATGTTTCAGGATTTTACACTATTTCA
>CAMDBQ010000199.1 GCA_945889365.1 Legionella genomosp. 1
CTGCCAGTACACGACTCCGGCAAGGTGATCTACAGAAGGTAACTCACCTTGTCCTTTCCAACCGAGGTTTGCAAAGCGGGTTAAGAAATAATCTGGCTCACCCGCTCTCACCGCAATCTGTGTATCATACAACTCACCATGTGGACGCAAGGCCAACGCGGGCAGCATGCTTTCAGGCCAAGGAAAATCAGCTGCCAGCAACGATTTCAGCGACAATTCCTTAAAAAATGCATGGTATTTATTCAGTGATTTTTTATAATTCAATTGCAATGCATTGTCTGGCCAGTTGACTCCATCTAGGGAGAGCTTAATGTGATCACCCGTTAATCGCCAACCATCAGACATTGTTCTCCAAGCGAGGTTTGCCTGAAGAAATTCAACTCGATGGTTTTTTGATTTTCCATCCTGAGTCCAGTCAATATTCTTAAAATCCATCGTTGACTGAAGCGAAAAAAAGTTGCCCTTTGCCAGATCAAGCCAGAGTTCCAGGTCTCCATCGCCACTTTTAACGTGAAATGTCGTATCAGGGAAAAATCCTTGCCATTGTTTGGCTACAAAATGTTGAATTGATAGATAGGCATGACCACTCGCCTTTTTTATTGCATAGGGATCGACTTGCATGTCTGCAATAATAATCAATTCAGTAGGTTTTTTTTGTGCCAGTATTGCGTTACCTTTTACGCGATAATGACCATAGGAATGCTTCGCAGTAAAATTCAAGTCATTAAGGGGAATTAAGCTACCATCAGCAAGATAAATCATGGCGGAAACATGTTTAATAACAACTTTTTGCTGTGACAAGACCCAAGTCAAAATCTGTAAATACGAATCGGATTCCAGCGTTATGGATTGTTTATCTTGATTTAAACCATCCACCTCCCAATGGTCATTTACCTGATGCAGGGTTAAATGAACATCATCGACATACAGTACACCAGGTTGAATTTGCCAGTGCCATAACGAGCTGAAGAGATTAATGCCGACTAATAATTTATTAAATTTTATGACGTGCTCTTGCTTGTCAGATAACATGACCTGATCCATCTTTAAGACGGGTTCAAACCAGTACCAACTAGTTTCCAAATCAGCAATGGTCACAGGCTGGCCAAGAAGCGTGGATAAATGGTGCTCAACTTCACCTTTATATTGTTTGGCCCATGGCGTTAATGCGCGAAACACACTAAACAATATAGCGACAACTATGACCAGGATAGCAAGCGGCATCCAGCATTTTTTCAGTAATCTAATGATAAAATGTTGTTTATTTTTTTGCTGACTCATCCCAATCCTTCACTATGCATTGACATTAAGATTCGTTAAAAATTCCATTTTCTGCGCTATTTTTCGTTCCAGTCCGCGATCCACAGGCTGATACCAATCGAGACTACTTAAGCCATCCGGCAGATAGTTCACTCCCGCAGCAAAACCATGCGGTTCATCATGGGCATATCGGTACGTATCGCCATGGCCCAATTTTTTCAGCAATGCTGTAGGTGCATTACGCAAATGCATAGGCACTTCGCGCGATTTATCTTTTTTTACAAATGATCGGGCCTGATTGTAGGCCCTATAACCCGCATTACTTTTTGCTGCTATCGCCAGATATATTACTGCTTGGGCCAGTGCCAGCTCACCTTCAGGTGAGCCCAGTCGATCGTAGGTTGCCGCGGCATCATTTGCTAATTGCATAGCACGGGGATCCGCCAAACCGATGTCTTCCCATGCCATTCGTACGATGCGTCGTGCTAAATAACTTGGATCCACACCCCCATCCAACATGCGGCTTAACCAATACAATGCAGCATCTGGATCTGATCCGCGCACCGATTTGTGCAGGGCTGAAATCTGATCGTAAAGATGATCGCCATTCTTATCAAATCGCCTAGAGTTTAATGTTAGTGTATTAAGAACAAATTCGCTATTAATCTCGGAAATAGACTTCGTTTTAGCTGCATTATGTGTTTGTTCAAACAAATTCAGTAACCGCCGACCATCACCATCTGCGTACGAAATCAGCGTATCTGCCGCTTTAGCATCAAATTGTAATTTTTCAGAAAAATGTTGTTGAGCGCGATCTAAAAGCTGTTTTAATTCCACATCACTCAATGATTGCAAAACATACACTTGAGCACGTGACAACAAAGCCTTGTTCACTTCAAACGACGGATTTTCTGTTGTAGCACCAATAAATGTCACTAAACCGGATTCGGTGTAGGGCAATAAAGCATCCTGCTGTGATTTATTAAAACGGTGAATTTCATCTATAAATAATACCGTATGACGGTTTAAACCTTGATGACGCTGCGCAAGATCCATGGCAGCTCGAATATCTTTAACGCCAGCAAATACCGCTGACAAGGCAATCCACTCACAGTCAAACGCGTCTGCAGTCAAGCGTGCCAAGGTGGTTTTCCCCACACCTGGTGGCCCCCACAGGATCATTGAATGCGGTTTGCCTGATTCGAAAGCCAATCGCAAAGGCTTGCCTTCAGCCAATAAATGACTTTGGCCAATCACGTCAGCCACAATCGTGGGTCTAAGCAACTCCGCTAATGGCGTGTGAGGCTTTACCGTCATTGCTGCACCACGTCGACGCCTTCCGGAATTTTAAACTCAAATAATGCAGGCGAAAGTGCTAGATTGATTTTGATATGCGTTAAATCTACATCAGTGTGTTGACCCAACTGATCGAATAACTCGATTCCCGTTAACGCATTGTCTATGAACGCCAGTTTCACGCGTTGAACATTTGCTTTATTGGATTTAGCCCGCAAATCAAAGTAATCGCGATTGGCCTGCGTTTTGACAGTCACATTAAAATCTTTCGTCACGCTATCATTGTAACCACTTAGAAACAGCGCTGCTGTACCGCCCAAGCCTTTGTCCTGTTTCTTGACCGTAACTTGTTCCAGATCCACATCATAAACCCACAAATGACGGCCATCGGCAATCACCGTTTGCTCCATTGGGCTTTGTGTTTGCCAGCGGAAGTGGCCTGGACGAGACAGCGCCATGGTTCCGGAAGAACGTGAAATCTCACGTTCTTTGGCCATAACAACTTGGTTGAAGTTCGCATTCATAGTACGAATGGCATTGAGCTTCACCTGCAAAGCATCGCTAACGTTGTCGCAATTGACCTGAGAAGCCCAGACTAATATAAAACTCAACATCATCTTTTTCATGGTTAATCCTCAGCGCCGGATACTAAAACATCACGGAAACCACCTTCCAATGGGCCCACAAGTCCTGTACGTTCCATTTCTTCTACTAAACGTGCGGCTCGGTTA
>CAMDBQ010000200.1 GCA_945889365.1 Legionella genomosp. 1
ACCGGCATCAAACAGGGTGCAACCGAGTGTCAGGATGTCATTGAGCACATTTTGTAAACCTTGATTAATGGAACCAGCCGAGGATTGCTTATGTACCGCGTGCATTAGCGTGGTAGATATCGAATCACTGCCGACCACAAATAAATCCCTGACATGGACTGCAAAAAAATCCCAGTTCATGGCTGTCATGTAAATCACTCCTGCACGAATGGCAAATTTAAAGAGTTCTTGCTGAGGTGTTTGAACCATGCCGCGAATGATGGCATAGCCCATTAACACGATGTACAGGACGATCATGGATCCTAAGGGTGCTTTGAGTAATGAGGCCAGCGCGCTATAGCCATCAAACACAAAATGGTTGGTTAAGCTGTCAATTTCACCGGCCAGCTTTACGATAAAGGTATCGTAGGTTAGCGAGCCCATTATTTATCTTCCGGATAATACACAGGCCAGGTTGAGGCCATGATTTCGTAATAATCATCACTTAATCCATCAAACACGTTTTTGTTGGTTAGATCTTTAAGCGTGATGGATTCAAAACCGGGGTAATGGCCTTCTTTGGCAAAGGTGATCATGCCTTGGTACAGGGTATCGCAATGAATTTCGTGATTTTTTTTGCCCTCCATACATTCCAGATAACCGTAGCCGTGCTCATCGTTTTTGACATCCAATCGGAGGCGTCTTTCAAGGTTGGCTGATGCGTTCATCAAGAACGTAGCACTCTGCTGTTTGGAATGGGTTGCGAGTGGATTGTCGTGGTGACAGGCGGTTAATGCCACGGAGCATCCAATTAACGCTATATTCAAATATGCTTTCATTTTTTTCTCCTAGATTGGTGCTTCATTAATTGGTTGTTGAGAACAATGTTTTCCAAATTCCTGACAAGGCGCTTCTAGATCAGGAGGTTTAGAGCAACCGCTTAACAAACTTAAAACCAACAGACTAACTAACCCAGTACGTACCATTAGAAACTCCTCATTTATCTTTAAATCGATTAAACCGCGCCATTTCGGCTCTATCCTGTAATTCAGATAAACTCTCTTGAGCAACCTGTTGGCTCATGAGGGTTTGCAGGCGTAAACTCATCAGCTGGATAAACGCAAGCTCCGTAACCAGCCGTGAATTCAAATCAATCGCCCCTTTGGTGTTCGGTGTTTTTTCAATTTTTTGTGACAAAGTATGCAGCGTGTGCATGTGGCGATTAATTTCGTTATAGCTGTCTGTGGTTTGTACCTGAACGGCACGATTGACGGCTTTGTCTTCTTTAAATTGGGCGGCACGTTCGGGCGTTGTGTTTCGTGCGTAGGTTGCTTCATTTAAAGTGGGGTGATTTTTTTCGTACGCTTCAACCAAGGCTTGATAACGAGAAGGATTGCCACCGGATAAGTTTTGCAAGGCGTCTTGCCATGTGCTGGCTGGAGATTGCCAGCTTTGCAAGGTATCCAGTCCGTTGGATAGTTCGCCGAAACCGTAGTGACCGCTGTTCATGTCACGTAACTTGTTCACGCTATTTAATTGATCTTTAGCCTGTTGTTGAGTGTTTTTGAGCAATTGATACTGATCTCGAAGTACAGACAGTTGTTTTAAGCTGGTGGCAATTAACTCCACATCTGTAACTCCAAGGAGATCAGCGTTGACGGATTGGGTTATTAACATGAATATTGCAATCAAGATGTTGCTTTTTGTCTTCATTGCCCACTCCTGTCCAAAAATATCGGCAACCAAACATCAGGATTAGTGCCAACATCTGCCATGATGGAATCAAGCAATTGAACCGATTTAACGTTGCCTGATAACACCCGAATCAAATCACTCAACGCACTTAAATCCAGCCGACAAAGCATGGCTTCATTCTCCTGTTTATAAAGAAAAATCCGCGACTCAGGTGTGCTGTCTTTAATGGCTTGAAATTGTGTTTCAGTGAGTTTCAAGTGTTCAATATAGGTATCGCGATCGGCCAACGAATTAGGAAAAACAATCATCGTGGCCAAATTATCCAGCACGACATGCTGAATGGCGGACGTGGTGACGGTTTTCGGTGATTGGGTCATGAAAATGAAATGACCGTTCTTTTTACGAATCGTGGGCAGCCATTCTTTAAGGCACCTTTCCCAGAAAGGGGATGCAAATAATTGCCACGCTTCATCAATGACAAACGAGGTTAACCGGCCATCCAGACATTGGCGCATGCGGTGTACCAAGTATAAATACACTGGTGTGGCAATCGTTGCGGCTACGTTGTCCATTAAATACGTCACATCGAAACCGACTTTATCAAAATCAAAACTCAAGGCATCGTTGTCATTATCAAACAGCCAATGAAACTCGCCATGAATGCGGTCGTTATTGCCTTTTAGCCATTGCCTTAACTGTGGCCAGCGCGGGAAATTCATCGGTAGAAATTGACTGATGTGGCTTAACGTTCGGAATTCGGGCGAGAGCTGTTCAAATGCGTAGTCGATGCAATCGTTAACGGTTTCAGCAATATCACTTGGGATGCTGGATTCACGCGCGTTTTGAATCAGTGTGCCAAACCAGCTTTTTAAAAAGGCGCGGTTCTCAGGATTATCGGGTAATTTTAACGGATTCATGGCAACGGGGTTGCTCGGCGCTATTTTGGTATAACTGCTGTTGCCACTCGCTAAAATGTAAACCTTGGATGACTCATCCCTGTCGATAAAAAAGCTTCTGCCCCCGAAGCGACCCATTTGTGCATCGAGAAAATTGACCAGTGTTGTTTTCCCCGCGTTATTTCCACCGAAAACCGCAGCGTGTCCTTTGGATGGGTTGGTTTTGGAGCCTTTGCTGTGGTAATTAAAAAACACCGGTGTTTTGGAGGGTGTTTCTAACAGTGTTACCGCACTGCCTAGAAAATTCTGATTTACAAAGCCTGCTTGCGTGTTATGCAGTGGGCAAAAATCTACAAAGTTTTGTGATGTGATTAATGACGCACGTGCGATTAAATGGTGATTGCAAGGTATTTGACTCCAAAACGCAGGCTCAATACCTAACGACTCTTTCACCACAACCACTGCACTGCTTGCATAGCGTTTGGTGGCTTCCAGTATTGCGGATTCCAATGCTTGCTTTGATGAGGCCATCAGCATTAACGTGTGATGATGGGCACCTAAAAAAAGGGATTCACTCGCTACACCATCTTCCAAATCACTTAACACATCAATCTGGCTTAATGCTTTATCTTCACTGCTCACCAGCTTTGAGCGTTTATGCATGATGGTTTTCAGGCT
>CAMDBQ010000201.1 GCA_945889365.1 Legionella genomosp. 1
CGCGGGTGTTGCACCTGCGTTGGTTGCAGCTTGAAACACAATTGCAGCTGAGCTTGTGAAGCCCACTAAAACGGCTACAAATCCTGCTGCGATATTAGAGAAAGAAAAGAACTTGAACATGAAATTAGCTTATTTTGCGAATTGGGTGCTGATTTTAACATAATTTTCATACCGTTGGCGGGTTATGAATTTATTTTTTATTGCCTCAAGTAAAGCACATCCCGGCGTATCTTGGTGGTTGCAATTTCTGAACTTGCATTTTGACAAGAAGGGTTTGAATTCACGGAAACCTTTGGCAATGTCTGTGGCATCCATATGCCACAAGCCAAATTCACGCACACCAGGTGAGTCGATTAATGCGCCACCCGATGGGATGTGGTAAAAACAGGAATTGCTGGTGGTGTGGCAACCGAGTTCACTTTTAACTGAAATTTCAGCTACTTGAATTTTAGAGGATTCTTCAGGAAGGATGTGTGAAATTAATGAAGATTTCCCTACTCCTGACTGGCCGACAAACACACTGGTCTGATCTTTCAGTGCATCCTGTAATTGTTTATACCCCACATTTTGATCACGACCTGTAAATATAATGGGGTATTCCAGTGTAGTATAATAAACTTCCAGTTCATCTCGAAGTTTTTCGGAAGCCAGGTCGGTTTTGTTTAATATGATGCAGGCCCGCAGGTTCAAGTACTCCGTCATTACGAGATAACTGTCTAGCAGTGGCCAGGAAATGTCGGGTTTAGGCGCTACCACAATCATGACTTGAGTAATATTGGCAGCAACAGGCCGCAGCGCATTTCGTTTATCTGGCCGTCCAAGAACGGATTGCCGTGGATAGCGACTAACCACAACGCCTTGCCCATGCCCTTCCGTTTGCCATACCACGCGGTCGCCTGCTACCAGGGTGTCAAGTGTTGGGCGTATTGAGCATTGAATGCGGGCGCCTGTTGAGTCTTCTATTTGAGCATGACGGCTGAAACGCTTAATGACTAAACCATCAAACGTGGCTTCAGGATGGCCTGTTTCGGTTTGTTGCTGATAGTTGCGTTGTTTTTTTTCGATGCGCGCCGACTGCTGATGGCTTATTCGTCTTTTACTCATGCTAATATCATAGATTATACTCGGTAGAAATGGTATGAAGTATGAGGGTAAAACAATATTTATGAAAGCATACTTGGTTGGAGGCGCTGTTCGTGATCAAATACTGGGCTATCCAGTGCATGAACGTGATTGGGTAGTCGTGGGTTCAACACCGGATGATTTGGTTAAACAAGGTTATCAGAAAGTCGGCCGTGACTTCCCTGTTTTTCTGCATCCTAAAACACGTGAGGAATATGCCTTGGCAAGAACCGAGCGTAAACTTGCCCCAGGATATTATGGATTTACTTGTGATTTCAATCCCGATGTTACTTTGGAAGAGGATCTGGCTCGACGTGATTTAACCATTAACGCCATGGCGATGGATGAGCAGGGCAACATCATCGATCCCTATCATGGTCAGGATGATGTGCAGGCTAAAATTTTACGTCATGTGTCGTCTGCGTTTATTGAAGATCCCGTACGTGTCCTGCGTATAGCACGATTCGCAGCCCGATATCATCATTTGGGATTTAAGCTCGCAGATGAAACACGTAGTTTAATGTATGATATGGTCAAGCGCGGTGAGTTGGCCCATTTGGTTGCTGAGCGGGTGTGGCAGGAATGGCAGCGTAGTTTAGAAGAAAAAAATCCCGAGGTATTCATCAGTACCTTGAGATCGTGTGATGCCCTGCGTGTGGTTTTACCCGAATTAGACGCATTGTTTGGCGTTCCCAATACACAGCATTATCATCCGGAAATTGATAGCGGTATTCATACCCTGATGGTATTGCAACAGGCCGCTGCCTTGACAGATGATCCAATGATTCGTTTTGCGGCTTTGGTACACGATTTAGGTAAGGCCTGTACGCCGGTGTCTGAATGGCCCTCACACCGTGGCCATGAAATGACAGGCTTGCCGGTTATAGAGTCGTTATGTCAGCGTTTGCGGATCCCCGTGGATTACCGTAAATTTGCCTTAATGGCCGCGCGATTTCATTTGATCATACATCGCGTGCAAGAATTGCGAGCCAGTACTATCGTTCGCACATTAGAACAAACCGATGCCTTTCGACGACCGGAATGGTTTGAAAAATTACTGCAAGTGTGTGAGGCAGATGCGCGTGGTGTGGGTCGAGAAGTTGATTACAAACAAGCTGAACGTTGGCGGAACATATTGAAAGAATGTACTAAAATTACTGCAAAAATATGGGTGGCACAAGGTTACGAAGGTGAGGCGATTAAAGTTGCTTTGCACGAGCAACGGGTTGACTGTGTAAATCATTTATTAACGCTTGGATAACACATGAAAAACAATCAAAATTTAATTTGGATAGACTTGGAAATGACCGGTCTTATTCCCGAAACAGACCATATTATTGAAATAGCTACGTTGGTTACGGATTTGCATCTGAATATCCTGGCGGAAGGTCCTGTATTTGCGATTCATCAACCTGAAGAGCGCATTCTTGGAATGGACTCATGGAATACCAAGCAACATAATCAATCAGGTTTGGTGACGCGTATGCGTGAAAATGGAGTTACTGAAACCTATGCTGAGCAAGAGACGTTGAAGTTTTTGCAGCCATACCTGGATAAGGGCAAGTCGCCCATGTGCGGCAACAGTATTTGTCAGGATCGACGATTTTTATGCCGATATATGCCAGAGCTTGCTAATTTCTTTCATTATCGTAATTTGGATGTCAGTACGTTAAAAGAATTGGCTCTACGCTGGAGTCCGACATTGGCTGCTGGAATTAAAAAAGAATCCAAACATTTGGCGATGGAAGATATCAAAGACTCGATAGCTGAAATGGTGTATTATCGCGAGCATTTTATTATGTTGCCGAATCAAAACGAGGTGTAAATGATGGTTGAACGCGAAAAATTAGTATTGCCAAATGGCGCTGACACATTACTTTTGCATTCATGCTGCGCGCCTTGTTCTGGTGAAGTCATGGAAGCGCTGGTTGTTTCCGGGATTGATTTTTCGATTTTTTTCTATAATCCCAACATTCATCCGATACAAGAATACGAAACGCGAAAACAGGAAAATGTTGCCTTCGCAGAAAAACATTCCATTCCGTTTATTGATGCTGATTATGACAAAGATAATTGGTTTGAACGCGTTAAAGGGCAGGAAATGGAGCCTGAACGTGGC
>CAMDBQ010000202.1 GCA_945889365.1 Legionella genomosp. 1
AATTTATCTGAGCTTGGTGTACAGCGGTACCAGCGTATTCTTGGTAATGCGATGCATGCCAGGGTCATTGTTAACCAAAAACAAGAGGCGATGATTGGCTGTGGAGTGATTAATAAAATGACATCATTGGGGATGGCGGTAAGCTACAGATCCGCCTAAATCTTGAATGATACTGAACGGCGTGGGGTTAGGAAACAAAGCCTTGAGCGTGAAAGGCCTTTAAAACATAGGCTTTAATCACTCAACCCTAATGGCTGATACTCAATCCTCTTGCGATGTTAACTTCGATAATCCCTGCCAACAGCTTGTATAGTGAGCCTGTCTTGCAGGATTCGCCAGTGCTTTTTCTGTAATTAACCAAGGCTCGCGCGATTCAAACATAAACGCAAGCGTATTGCGGAAGTGCATTGGTTTTAGTTGTTGTTGAGTGGCTTTCTCAAACGTTTTGGCATCAGGACCATGTGCTGTCATGCAATTATGAATACTCATGCCACCAATCTCAAACCCGGTCGATTTTGCGTCGTATTCACCCTTTAAAAGTCCCATTAATTCACTCATGACGTTGCGATGAAAGTAGGGCGGCCTGAAAGTATGCTCTGCAACCATCCAGCGTGGTGGGAAAACCACAAAATCAAGGTTGGCTACGCCAATCGTGTCGCTTTCTGAGGTTAACACAGTAAAAATAGACGGATCAGGGTGATCAAAACTCACGGTATTGATGGCATTAAACAAGGCCAAATTATAGCAGTAGGGTGCATAATTCCCGTGCCAGGCAACAACGCTTAAGGGTGAATGATCACTGGTAGCCGTCCAGACGTGTTGCTGATATTTACAGACTAGGTTCACATCACCTTTTATATCTTCAAATGCGGCATTCGGGTAAAGAAAATGCCGGGGACTTGCAAGGCCATTTGCGCCAATAGGGCCTAACTGGGGCAAGGTAAAAGGCGAGCCACCATTTTCACATACATATCCTGCGGCAAACGCATCAATCAATTCAACACTGAACATGATGCCTCGGGGAATAACGGCAATCATGCCAGGCGCAATGTTTAATCGACCAAACTCAGTGTTCAGGCAAACTTTACCTAAATAGGGTACAAACAACATTTCTCCATCTCGATTACTAAAATATCGCGCTGTCATGGATTGATTGCATTGATAGACATAGGCATTAACCTGGTGATTACCAGCCATATGAAATAAGCCATCCACAAAATCTTGCTTCATATCCGGTTCGGGTAACGTTGACCAACGCATTGGATTAGGGGCTTGAAGGGATGCCAATGGATTTGTTATAGCGCAGGGGTAGTGGGTATAGTCACTGTGCACAACCGAGGGAATAAATCGATATAGCCAACTGTGCAGATTGTTATGTCTTGGACGCGTAAATGCGCTGCCGTTTAACTGTTCAGCATATAAACCAAAGTTGCATTGTTGCGGTGAGTTTTGCCGTTCGGGTAATGCCCCAGCCTTTGCTTCACTTTGATGATGATTGCCAAATCCGGTTAAGTACATACACTGACTCCTTATTCGCGTTTTTTATAAAGACCAATCAACTGACTGCTGGCAAGATAGAATACTATGTTCCATTTATTTTTTATGTTCGCCTTTAGGTTTATACGTAGGTTGCGGCCTTGGCCCAACATAATCTTCCAGTGGCGATATTGTTGGACCAAGGCCGCAACCTGCAAAAACGGGAACTCTAAGAGTATAGACCAAACTAGTGCCTCGTCTTGTTAATACGCTCCCTTAAGCTGTCGTCCCGGGAAGGCGGGGATCGTACGCTCGTGAGAGCGTAACATCAGAGTGGTGCAAGTTCACTCCAGAGTAAGCCATAAACTCTGAAATTGAAAGTAACTGCCTTGCCGTGAGGCAGGGTGAAGAGTAACTGGAAATGAACCATCGGTCTATACGATGAGGAACCTGTTTCGGCAGCACGGGGATGACGAGCCTGCAATCTCTATGGCGAAGTCTGGAAAACACCTATCACGCTGTAGTGGCGGTTAAAGCGATGATTTCTGCGGACGACCCTTCTTGCCTGTATTCTCTGGGATCCAAGGCTGAATGGCTTCTTCTGTAAACCATACTGTAATATCGCCGCGTTTTCTTAACGCATCGTTATATTCTGTCCAGCTTTTTACTTTGTAGGTCGCCTTTTTGAATTTGTGGCGACATTTATCGTTATGTTTGTTAGGCATGAGGCAGCCAAGTGAGGAAAATGATAGATACAATAACAGCAGTGGTGTTGTTTGGGCGTATACCCCCAATAATCCCACCTATAACAAAATCCATAAAAACCAGATAATAGCGTCTCACCAAGGCTTGCATTGATTGTACTGCGGGCTGCATATCATGAGGAGTTAAATGCGTTCATCATTTTTTTGCCAAATTCGACCTGTTCTGCAGCAAAGCACTCCAGTTCCTTGATGTCAATTCGATCAGGCAGCAACGAAATAGGGTCAATTTCTCCACGTCTTAACTGATGTACTTTCGTCAGCAAGTAATGGATATACACCCGTGGGTTTAACTTATTAATAACAGAGCTGATAATTAGTGTGTACCATAGAGCATGAATTTTTCCACAGTCTTCATTGCCAATGAATAGCCAATTTTTCTTGCCCAAGGCTATATCCCTAATTTTATTCTCAACATAATTGGTATCTATTTCGGCCATGCCATGCCGCAGATAAGCAACCAAAAATGGCCACTGATTCAATGTATAGGAAATCGCTTTGCCTAGCTTGCTCTTTGGCAAGACCTTGCTTTTGATAGAACGCAACCAAGTATGTATGTCGTGTAATATGGGACGTGCAATTTTTTGTCGTAATCGTTTGCGCGTCCGGTGATCTGCATTTACCTCACGCAGGCGTGCTTCCAGTGCATATAACGGCTTCATGCGTTCAATCATTTCTGCCGCAATACCTTGTTTATCACCGCTGATCTTAACGACCTCACTAAATTTACGGCGCGCATGAGATAAACATCCAAATCCAACAATATCGTCACGCTTGCGTAAGGCGTCATACCCTTTATATCCATCGGTTTGCAAAAGACCTTTGAATGTTTTTAAACGTTCATTAGCCACTGAAGACTGCCGGGTCAAACTGAACTCAAAAGCCACTAATCCTTTGCCAGCATTCGGTGCGTATTCCGATGATGTTGATCACCGATTCCGAGCGATGCTGATCACCTGTTCCAATCCATCGTGATCACTGATTCCGAACGATGGTGATCACT
>CAMDBQ010000203.1 GCA_945889365.1 Legionella genomosp. 1
CGTGTTGTAGTCGATGAACAAATCAGCGAGAAGCTGCAGGCATCCGCGAATGAAACACTGGATACCAACATCGATATAGATAAGCTGATGAGAGATAGTGCCGAAGCCCTTTTAAATGCTGATTCAGCCTTTGATGAGTTCAACACATACATGGCGAGTTTGACCGTGAATGAGGATGGTTCCGTTCCACCTGTTGAAGTCAGTGAAAAGCGATTTTTTAATTGTAGTCAGTGACGATTATGGAAAATCAAGAACAAATCATTAAGAAATTGATTGAAATGGCTATCGAGCACTATGTCGATGGCCTTCATACTGATATATATGCAACGACTGCCGCACATGCGTTCGCCCGAGCTCTTGCTGCGGAAAATGGTTCTGACTGTGCGGATCCAGCGGCGTATGTGGCCGGAACCGAGTACGCGACTTTAATCACTAACTTCACCCACTATTTGGCTAAATTGGACGACTCGCAAACAAAGCTTCGCCATGACATGAACAATCATCGTGCTAAAGCTGATCCTCATTCAGAACGCAAATCCGACCCATTGCTGGCAGGGATATTTTTTGAAAAAGTTGCCGCGTTACAAGGCAATGCATCCATAGAACATCATGCGCATGAGCTCTACCATTCAACGTTTGATACAAGCCAATCAGAAAGCTATCGTTTAGCCCTGATTGCTGCTTGCGCCAATTACTCCCACGCCCATGCATCTGCTCGCAGCGCCTATCTGTATGCCATCAAGATTGCAGCCCCCTACCCTACTTCCGAAACGTGCCGTACTGCATTTACGAACGCGTTTACTGCCAGATTATCTGCTGATCTAACCCTTGACCCGATTGAGCCCAGTTTTTTTATGGCGATCATATGCAGTGATACGGTGAACGTCATCAGCTGGTTATTGCTTATTGGAGGACTAATGGCCTTGTCACTGGGGCTTGCAGGGTTTGGGATTGCATCGGTTGGCGCTGTCATGGCTAGCACAGGGCTCAGTAATGCATCGCTTGCCATTGCAGGTGCCGCCATGACAGCTACCGGTGCGGGTGTATTTACGTGTCGATTTTTTACAACGCGTCAATGGCAGCAAGACAACGAAACCAGTCGCAATGCTGTTGCAGTCTTCAATGACCCGCTAGGGATTAGTTGATAGGACGTTGGTTAATACCCTGATATGGAATGGGCTCAATTATTTATTCGGGATGAAGGCCTGTTTGTAATCTCTCGCCAAATCCCATGCTTTTTTAGTTTGCTCAGGCCTGAGTAACGCTTGCGCTCGCTGTTTGATGGCCTGTGAGCCCGGCAGGTTTCTACAGCAGGCGACTTCCGCCCACGCATAGGCTTCGATGAAGTTCTCGCTCTCAAAAAGGTAATGTTTGGCTAACTCAAGCTGGGAGTTGGGCATGCCGCAACATGCATTCCTTAGCAATGAGGCGAGCATGGGTGCGTCAATCGATGATTTGAGAAATGTTCTGATTTTTGTTTTCATGGCTCTTGCGTTCTATAAGAAAGATGATCAACTATACTACAGAACCGATCCCTGACCCATTGGGTTGTTGTGCATGGCATCATTCGCCCTTTCGCTCAATCAACGCGCACCTCGTATTTGCTACTCTAACCCCAGCGGTTCCTGATGTATATGGAGTTACACCGTCTTTTGCATGTAGTTATCCACAGAAAATGTGGATAACCATACAATGATGGTCTATGGCTCGCAGGACAACACAAGTGTTATATATAGAGAGTCAAAGGCTGAGCTGCTCCCAAGCATGGTTGATCATTAATCGTGATCAGGTGTTTATTTGTGCAAGTTCGCCTTGTGTTTTGTTTATGGTGGTATTAAGGCCAGGCGTTGATTTGATGCAACCCCATGCGTGTGAGCAATAAACCTATGAATCGGATGGGGTCGCGTTCTAATTGAGCTGTAGTCGGGAGTGGGATGAGTCCTTTCAGTACGTCACGATTCGCTTCCATGTACTCAATGAACCCACGGGCTTTGAGCATGTCCGCGCTGTAGTGATAATCGGCCGTACTGAGTACGCCTTGTGGTGAGTCTAAATGCAGCGAAGGATATCACGGTTCTTAACCCGGCACCCCAATCTGCTCACTTTATGGGTTAGGAAACAAAGCCGCTTGGCATCACTACCACACCAGAGATGGATTGTATGATTAAAACTACTGGGTAATGATAAGGATTGGATTGCTGCGCTTTACATAATAGGTCAAAAAACTCACCAGCATGCAATTAGATCGTTATGAAACTGGTAGCGAAACATTTCGTTTTGCGTTACCGTCTTGGTTTAGATTTAAAGACGGTAACGGGAGCGGAAACGTTCACGAAGTTGATTTTAAAGCGCAGCAATATCTATCGTCTTCATCCGATGATAAACACGTTGGCCATTTCTAACCACGGTCAATGTAACCTTTTCACCAATTTTGATATCGGTGAGCAAGTTATAAAGTTCATCATAATTTTTCACAGGATGTCCGTTAAGACCAACGATCACATCGCCCAAAATGATTTGTCCCATGTTGCTGCGATACGTACCTCGTAATCCGGCTGAAACTGCTGGCGTATTCGGAAATATATCCGCAATTAACAGGCCTTCTTTAACGCCAAAACGAGCAGCCAATCTAGGCTCAACGGGTTGAATGCCAATACCTGCCAACAGAACCCTGCCGTGTGTAATAATCTGGGTGACTGTACGGACAATTTCATCGGCAGGAACGGCAAACCCAACACCAGCTGATGTTCCTGACTGTGAATAAATCATGGTGTTTAAACCAATCAAACGCCCGGCACTATCCAATAATGGGCCACCAGAATTACCTGGATTAATCGATGCATCCGTCTGAATCATATCGCGAATCGTCACGCCGCCTACACCAGGCACTTGTCGGCCCAGCGCGGAAATCACACCTATAGTTAAACTATGATCCAAACCAAACGGATTGCCGATGGCGATGGCTTTCTGCCCTACTAACAAATCATGGGTATGCGCAATTTCAATCGGCTTAAATGATTTTAAATCATTAATGGCTATGGGAGATTTCAAGAGTAAAACGGCGATATCTTTACGTGGATCAGCACCAATAACCTTGGCGGGTATTGTCATTTTCCCAATAGTGACCGAAAGGGTATCCGCGCCTTTAATCACATGAAAATTGGTAACCACATGGCCTTTATTGTCCCAAATAATACCTGAACCCGACCCGCTTTGTACTACTTGCA
>CAMDBQ010000204.1 GCA_945889365.1 Legionella genomosp. 1
CCATGTCCAAACCCATTCTCCTACCCAAAACCATTACACCCAAACAAACCTGGGGGCAGCTCTATGGTAGTAGTTTGCCGTTGGTTCTGGCTGAGTATTGTCAACATACACCCGGTGTAAAATTGCTGGTGGCACCAGACAATTTGACGGCAAGTCAATTATTAGATGAGTTGCGCTTTTTTCTGGTTGATGAAAAAAGCGGTCCAGAAATATTGCTCTTTCCTGATTGGGAAACCCTGCCCTATGATCAGTTTTCACCTCATCAAGATCTGATTTCCGAACGGTTATATACCTTAAGTCGTTTACAGCAAACGTCCAACGCCATTGTCATCAGTGCGGCGAGTACGTTGATGCATCGCATCTGCCCGCCTACATTTTTGAATCAATACGGTTTGGTGCTTCAACAAGGACAAACGCTGGAAGTAGATCAATTCAGGCAGCGTCTCGAACAGGCCGGTTATCATTGCGTTAATAAAGTGCTTGAGCATGGTGAATTTGCCGTTCGTGGCGCGATTATTGATCTCTACCCAATGGGCAGTGAATTACCCTTTCGAATTGAATTGTTTGATACGGAAGTGGATAGCTTGCGACGATTTGATCCGGAAACGCAGCGTACCATTGAAAAAATCACCCAAATCCAGATTCTACCTGCACGTGAGTACCCATTAGATGAACAAGGCATTGCTCTGTTTCGTCGTGCATTCAGAGAGAAATTTACTGGCAACCCAAGCCAATGCCCAATTTATGAGGCCGTGTCTGATGGCAAGTTTTTTGGTGGTCTTGAATATTATCTACCCCTGTTTTTTGAAACCGCAGCCACATTTTTTGATTTCTTACCCTCCAGTGCAACGGTTTGTTTGATTGAATCAACGCCCGATGTAGCTGAGCAATTCTGGCTTGAACTCAATACCCGTTATGAGCAACGTAAATATGACATCAGCCGCCCTATTCTTGAGCCAACCACCTGTTTCCTAACGCCAACAGAGCTCATGACTCGCGCGAAAGAATACAAACAACTGCGCGTTTATCATCATCCGACTGAAAAAAAGAACGCCTTCAATTTTGATTTGAACGAAGCTCCCGCCTTGCCGATTGAACGTCAAGCCTCGCAGCCATTGCATCGGTTATGTGAGTATATGACCGATAACGCACGTCGTTACCTACTGGTCGTAGAAAGCGCCGGCCGTCGTGAAGTAATGCTGGATTTACTCAAGCAAACCAACATTCATCCCAAAATTCAGCCCTCATGGCAGGACTTTATTCAGGACTCGGCAACGATCAACATCACCACAGGCCCCCTCATTGAAGGTGCTGAGCTGACCGAGGCTGGGCTTTCCATTATTGTTGAAGCACAGCTGTTTGGCGAACAAAGTGTCCCTCAACGTCGAAGCAATCAAAAAGCCATTGATCCTGATCTGATTATTCGTGATTTGGCCGAGTTGAGTATTGGATCGCCCGTTGTGCATTTGCAATTTGGCGTCGGCAGATATCAAGGGCTACAAACATTTGACAACGACGGCAGTCTGAATGAATTTTTAATCTTAACTTATGCTGGCGATGACAAAATTTACGTTCCCGTTACAGCGTTAAATGCCATCAGCCGTTATACCGGTGCTGATACTGATCATGCCCCACTGCATCGATTGGGCAGCGATCAATGGCAAAAAGAAAAAAAGAAAGCCGCTGAAAAAATTCATGACGTTGCGATTGAGCTGCTGGAAATTTATGCAAAACGCGAAGCCAAACCCGGTCATGTTTATGAATTTGATGCTATGGATTATCAGCGTTTTGCGAGCGGGTTCCCTTTCACCGAAACCGCTGACCAACTTCAAGCCATTAACCAAATCATTCAAGACATGAAATCGCCACGCCCAATGGACAGACTAATTTGTGGTGATGTAGGCTTTGGTAAAACGGAGGTAGCGATGCGAGCGGCATTCATTGCCGTCCAAAATGGCAAACAGGTTTGCGTGCTCGTTCCAACCACGCTTTTAGCAGGCCAACATTTCGAGTCATTTCGAGACCGTTTCGCCGATTTTGCCATCAATATCGAGCTATTATCCCGTTTTCGCAGTGCCAAAGAATCCAAACATGTAGTTCAAACGTTAGCCGATGGCAAAACTGATATCGTCATCGGCACACACAAGTTATTTTCAAAAGACATCAATTTCCGCAATTTAGGCTTATTGATCATCGATGAAGAGCACCGGTTTGGAGTAAAACAAAAAGAACATATTAAATCTCTTCGTACCCACGTCGACATTCTCTGCATGACTGCCACCCCCATTCCACGGACGCTAAACATGGCGATGGCGGGCATCCGCGATATATCCCTGATTGCCACCCCACCTGCCAAACGTCTAGCGATTAAAACCTTCTGGCAAGAACGCAATGATCCCACCCTGCGTGAAGCCATTTTACGTGAAATTTTGCGTGGTGGGCAGGTGTTTTTCCTTCACAACAATGTGCAAACCATTGAACGGATTTGTCAGGATTTACAAACGTTGGTGCCTGAAGCCAAGATCAGCAGCGCTCATGGTCAAATGCGTGAGCGTGAATTAGAACGCATTATGTCGGATTTCTATCATCATCGATTTAACGTGCTAGTCTGCACGACCATCATTGAAACGGGAATCGATATTCCAACGGCCAACACCATTATCATCGACCGGGCAGACAAATTTGGATTAGCACAATTGCATCAATTACGTGGCCGCGTGGGCCGTTCACATCATCAAGCCTATGCTTATTTACTCACGCCAAATGAAAAATCATTAACACAGGATGCCATCAAGCGATTGGAAGCCGTTGTATCCTTAGAAGAGCTCGGCGCAGGTTTCACCCTCGCAACCCACGATCTGGAAATTCGCGGCGCCGGCGAACTATTAGGTGAAGGCCAAAGCGGCAACATGCACGCGATTGGTTTTAACCTGTTCATGGAAATGCTAGACCGTGCCGTCACTGATTTAAAGGCAGGTAAAATCCCCGAGCTATGTGCCCCAATGAATCAAGGCCCAGAAATCGATTTACGCATGAGTGCGATCATTCCCGAAGATTATATCGGCGATACCCACATGCGATTAATCATGTACAAACGCATATCCAACGCCCGCGACGCACAACAATTGAGAGATTTACAGATTGAATTAATTGACCGATTTGGT
>CAMDBQ010000205.1 GCA_945889365.1 Legionella genomosp. 1
GAAATAACATCTTTTGGGTCTCTCTCAATTCTATATAAAGGGTTAAAAAACGAAGACAAACATAATATAGCGCAAAAAATTTACAAATTACATCCTAAAACACTCACCAATTGGTTGCATTTCTTAACTTACATACGAAATATTTGCGCCCATCATAGTCGGCTTTGGAATAAGGAACTTGCTATTAAACCCAAAGTGGATGGTTTAAGTATAGAATGGCACCCACCTGTTACACCAAGAAATGATCGATTATTTTTTATACTATTAGTGATCAAGAACTTACTTAATCATTCGGAAAATTCACAACATTGGGCACAAAAATGCGAAGAATTAATTGCCCCAATCTTATCGAAATATAATTGGAGTGGTAACTCAATGGGGATACCACAATATTGGCAAAAACATCCCATTTGGAATCATTGTCGTCAGGAGCACGTCAAAGTAAGCCGAGCAAATAATGCCCGTATATAGCTCGCTAATTACAAAAAGCATCACTAGGACTTGGTCGTCGTGATTTTTTTATAAAAGTGGGTTTTTTGGGGCTGTCGGTTGGGTATAGCAATGGGTTTTCATCGATTTCTTTTTTTTAAAGCCTACTTCGGATTGCGCGACAATAACACGCTGTTCGTGATCAAAAACACTCAATAATTGCAGTTGTGAGCCATCAAGATCCACGGCTCCTTTCAGTGCTTTGCCATCCAAAGCAAGTAGTGAAGCTGTATTCTTTAACAAGCTGGCTATCCAATCTTTGCTTAAACGTCGCACATTAAGCCCCAAAATACGCGAAGCAAGATTTGTAATATGGATGTCTGGTAAAATGAAAAAACGTACATTATTGGCAATTAATTGTAGCCGTTGCTGCCGAAGAGCCGCTGTCCAACCAATGATTTTATCTCGCGCACCACAATGTAGTGCCGCAGAAGCCCAGCCCAGTAAGGCTAGCCATTGATCTTGATAGATAGCAATATAACGCAAACTTTCACCTATCAGGCGTCCCAGTCCTAAGTAATGATGCTCTTGCATTAATTGATCCCATTTTCTCGTTCTTCAGGTAAAATAAGACGAACGACAACACCTTGCAGTATGTCTTGGGTGGATGGGCTTGATGGTGCACATTTTTATTCGGATGCGTTTGTGCCATCGGCCTGAGCCGCGCACGGCTCGGATAGGCCCCAAATAATTTGTTATAAAAGGAAAAAAATATGAAAGCGGTCATTCTAGCGGGTGGTTTGGGTACTCGATTAAGTGAAGAAACGGCGGTTAAACCAAAGCCCATGGTTGAGATTGGCGGCAAGCCCATTCTTTGGCACATTATGAAGCAATATTCCGCGCATGGGATTAATGATTTTGTGATTTGTTGCGGCTATAAAGGCTATTTCATAAAAGAATATTTTGCCAACTATTTTCTGCACATGTCCGATGTGACCTTTGATATGCGTGAAAATACCATGCAAGTGCACAACAAGCGTGCTGAGAATTGGAAAGTTACCTTGGTAGATACAGGTGACAATTCCATGACGGGTGGGCGTTTATTACGTGTATTTGATCACATTAAAGATGAAGACGCCTTTTGTTTTACCTATGGCGATGGTGTTAGCGATGTGGATATCACCGAAACGATCCGGTTTCATCGCGAGCATAGAAAATTAGCCACGCTCACTGCAACCTACCCTCCCGGTCGATTTGGTGCATTAGACATTGAAAATGGCCGTGTGAATAAATTTCAGGAAAAACCCAAAGGCGATGGCGGCATGATCAATGGCGGTTTTTTTGTGTTATCACCTGAAGTACTTAATTACATTGATGGCGATCACTGCCACTGGGAGCAAACGCCACTGATGCAATTGGCCAACGAAGGGCAATTGATGGCTTATGAGCATCATGGATTTTGGCAACCGATGGACACACTGCGAGATAAGGTGTATCTGGAAGAGCTTTGGAATGAAGGCCAAGCTCCGTGGAAAACATGGGAATAATGGAATGATCAATACAACGTTTTGGCACGGTAAGCGCGTCTTTGTAACAGGCCATACCGGGTTTAAGGGCAGTTGGCTTTGTCTATGGCTACAAGAGTTAGGCGCCATTGTTCAAGGCTACTCTTTATCTGTTCCTACCACCCCCGCTCTATTCAATGAAGCGAGATTAGAGTCTAAAATGCGCTCCGAGCTGGGCGACATTCGCGATCATGTTCATCTCAGTGAATGCATGAAACAATTTAAACCCGAGATCGTGTTGCATTTGGCAGCTCAGCCCTTGGTGCGCTTATCCTACGATCAGCCAATGGAAACGTACACAACCAATGTGATAGGCACCGTCTCATTATTTGAAGCCGTTCGACACACCGGTGGTGTTAAGGCTGTCGTCAATGTTACGAGCGATAAATGCTATGAGAATCGTGAATGGCTCTGGGGTTATCGCGAAGACGAAGCGATGGGTGGATTTGACCCCTACAGCAGCAGCAAAGGTTGTGCTGAATTGGTCACGGCATCGTATCGGCAATCATTTTTTAATCCTGAGCTTTACCCAGCGCATGGTTGCGCCGTGGCTTCAGCGCGAGCCGGCAATGTTATCGGTGGCGGCGATTGGGCTGCTGACCGGTTGATTCCCGATATGCTGAATGCATTTTCTGAACAACGGACCGTAGACATTCGCAATCCCAATGCCATTAGACCTTGGCAACATGTACTGGAACCCTTGTCTGGCTATCTAACCCTGGCTGAAAAACTCTATACCCACGGCATAGCATTTGCCGAAGCGTGGAATTTTGGCCCGAAAGCAGAAGAAGCGCGACCGGTCAATTGGATTGTAGACCAACTGGTTTCACAATGGGGTACCGGTGCGAGCTGGGCCAGTGATGAGCGCGCACACCCCCATGAAGCACATTACCTTAAATTAGATTGCTCAAAAGCCGAAATGAAGTTAAATTGGCAGCCAACATGGGGGTTGGAACATACCCTGAGTCGAATTGTGAAATGGCATAAAGCGTGGCTTGGTCAAGCTGATATGTATGAATACACGATGGCTGAGATTAATGATTATATGAATGAACGTATAATAACAGGTGAATAACATGTCAAAAGAACACATACGTCAGGAAATAGCCTCTTTAGTAGCGCAATAC
>CAMDBQ010000206.1 GCA_945889365.1 Legionella genomosp. 1
GACGATTTGTCTGCCCCGAATCAAACAATTTCAGATCAACCGTAATTAGGTTATCCGGAGTTCTGTAGATGGGAACATTATATTGTGTCGTTTTAGTTAAACTGCCATGCAGCAGTGGTAAATAATAGCCCGTGAATAACCCTTGAACGGGCTTGTGATCAAAAAACTCAGCTGGTTCAAAGTAATGCTCAAAAAACGCTTTTGTTTGCTTAGCGGATGTAGTGTCAACCAACAAAGCGGCCCGACATGCTGGGTACCAATCTTTTGCTGTTAATGTGATGTACGGGCTGCCGGCAGGTGTATTCGGCTCCTGCTTTAAAAAAGATTTGCAGGTAACATTAAAGGCATTCATTGATTTGGTAGTATCAGCTGTTCCCCATCCTGGCAGTTGATTAAACGATGTTTTTTTAAGGTGAAGATCAGCGCGATTAAGATGCCATAGAAGGAATCCACTTAGCATAAGAGAAAAAAAAGCAAGAATGGTAGTCAATAATCTGGTTTTCATAATTCAATAAGATCCTTTCATCATGACATTGATAAATACTCTTCAAATAATTGAATTCCGTTATCAGATTTAGCTAGACAAGTGCCTGTCTAGTTTGAGCAATCCAGGGTATGCAACAATTAAATCCCTTATCATTGCACGATCCAGTAAATTTTGGGAACACGGCCAGTGTTAGCAATAAGATTGATCAAAATTGAGATGGTTGAACAGATTAAATAGGCCATTATTATCCCCTTATTTATCCATCCGCTGATAAGCCCCATCCCAATCACTACCCGGTGGATTCTTCTTGAAATACGCAATACGCTCAAGGAACAATTGATAAATCAATGTATCAGTATGGTGTTTTGCAAGAGCTGCAAATAACTTGTGAGACGACACCCAGTCCGCAGCAAAATAGGCCGAGATTGCTTCTTCATGTGCCGCAACCTCCTCTAGCAAAGCCGGAGTAGCATCATTCACTCGACAGATCACTTCATACACGTCTACCGCAGTATGCTTGCCCTTTACTTTCACTTTATCGACCCAGCGAAATACAAATTTGGTCTGTCCCACCCGCGTATCGCTGCCCACTAACAGTTTAACGCCATAAAATTTTGTTGAACTTTCCAATCGCGATCCCAAATTAACAGGATCACCCAGTACCGTATAAGAGCGACGAAATATAGATCCCATATCACCCACATTCATCATTCCTGTATTAATCCCAATACCAATATTGACGTCTGGCAAGCCTACAGCAAGAAAACCCGCTTTTAATTCTTCGGACTTAGCCAACATATCAAGGGCCGAATCAATTGCCGCTTCACGATGCCATACACTTTTAATTGGCGCCCCCCAAAAAGCCATGATCATATCGCCGACGTATTTATCGATTGTCCCGCCATGTTTAAAAATAATTTCCGTCATCGGTGTAAAATATTGATTTAGTAATTTCTTGACCCCAGCCGCATCAAGGCTTTCTGAAATGCTCGTAAAATTACGAATATCTGCAAATAAAACCGTTAACTCGGCTGACTCGCCCTCAAGACTGTACTCATCAGGATTATCCAAGAGAATCTTCACGTACGCTGGTGCCACATACTGACTAAAGGCCTCTCGCAACATCTTCTTTTTACGACTTTCAAATAAAAAGCCATAGGTCATGTTGGTTAAAACGATCATGATGGTCATGATCGTTGGAGCTGAAAAAGAAAACACGATGTTCATTGCAACCCACAACCAGATATTGATTGCAAGTAACAAGACCAACATGCATGCTGCCAGTAAAATCGATAATGTTGGACTTAATAAAGGCAGTAGAATCGTCAGTGTGATACCCATAACCAAAATCACCGCAATTGTTGCAGCCTTAGCCCAATACGCTAGATAAGGAAACTCATTATCCAGTATGCCACTCAAGACATTCGCATGCACTTCAACATTTGGCATAGCGGTATCCATTGGTGTATTACTAAAACTCGCGTATGCGGATGCTGTAGAACCCAGAAAAACAACCCTGTGTTTTAATTCATCTGGTTTTAATTTGTTTTTTAATACATCAGTAGCGGAGTAGTACTTAAATGAATGGGCTTTGCCATGAAACGGAATCAACACTCGACCCGCTTTATCCGTGGGAATTCGGCGCTTACCGAGCTGCACGGATTCAAGGTATTTTATACCACTGACGTCTACCGTATTTAACGTTACCCGATCGTTTGGCAAGAGCACCTGAGCCACAGCTAGCGCCAATGAGGAGTAAACTTTATCCTGGTACCGAAGGACTAGCGGTGTACGTCGAATCACACCATCTTCGTCTGCCAATGTTGATATAAATCCATTGTGCTCTGAGGCCGCCTGTAACGCGGCAAAATTAGTGATGTAGCCTGGCATACTTAGAATTGATGTAGTATCTACCTCATCACGATCCAGAACAGCAACTGGTTTTGGCAATACCCCCTGCGTGAAATCAGTCGCATACAACAGAAAAGGCAATACAATGTCGTGGTTATTTTGAACTTGTTGAATTAATCGAGCATTATTATCAAACTCAGGTTTTAGTTGATCCAGTTCATTAAGTACTACTGAATTGCCAGCATTTGTTTTCATTAGTTTATTTGCAACTATCGTGACCATATTTTTTTCTTCTTCAGAAAACACAATGTCTGATGCGATGACGGACACCCCTTGCTCACGTAATTTAGCAATCAGCTTCGCAATTTTGTAATATGACCAAGGCCAGCGCCCCTCGTGTTGAATACTGTTGTCGTCAATCGCAACGATAGCAATTGAATGCGGTTTGAAATGCGATATTCTGACCCTGGTCAGCATCTTTATGTCATAGGCTAGATAATCGACGCGCTTAAAATAATTATGGATAAGTTCCGAGCTGGTACCCGGTGTTTTGGGCGCGAGTTGCACCCATAAGGCCAAAACCACCCAAAAAGCCGATAATAAAAATGGGATGCTTTTTTGTAATTTCAGTTTTTTTTTCACGCTTCAATCCCTGCTCATGTGGCTAGCAAAATATAGTATACATATTCTGTCGAAACTAATCAGGAC
>CAMDBQ010000207.1 GCA_945889365.1 Legionella genomosp. 1
CAGTTGAACAAGCTCCCCCCTCCCCCATACGCGTCAACTTAAGACGGATATGGGGGAGAGGGGAGCTTGTTTGGGTGAATTAGCAAAAATTACAAAAATAGCTTACCGTATTGGCATCTAACTTAATCAAGCCCTAAACTCATGACCACTAAATCACTATTCACACAGGCACATCAAGCGCAGCAAAAAGGCCTGCTACCTCAAGCCATCGCGCTTTACGATCAAATACTAACTCAAGAACCCGATCATATCGACGCTCTTCGGTTTTCAGGTCTCACCCATGCACAACTCGGCGAGATGCAATACGCCATAGCCTGTTTTAGCCGAGCTCTAGAGTTACAACCTGAAGATGCCAATTTACATCACAATCTTGCCAATGCCTACAAACAACTGAAAGACCACGACAAAGCCATTCAACATTATCAAAAAGCGCTGCAACTCGAACCTGATTACGCACAAGCCCATAATAATCTCGCCGGCATTTATGCCCTGCAAAACAATTACCATCAAGCTCTGAAACAATATCGCGCAGCCGTGCACGCACAACCTGATTTTACCGCCGCACATTACAATTTAGGCTTATTGCTGTTGAAACATAACGAGTTGGCAGCTGCTAAAACGCAATTCAACAATGTGATCGCACTGCAACCCGATCACATTGATGCGCAATTTTATGTAGGTATATTGCATTTAAATGCCAACGAACTTGATGAGGCCGAACAAGCGTTTCAAAACGTTTTGGCTATTCGTGAAGATCACGCCTTTTCATTAACCAATTTAGGCGTGATTGCTTTAAAGCGGGACCAAGGACAAATGGCCATCGATTACTTTACCAAAGCATTGGCATTTGAACCAGATAACATTGAAGCCCGCAACAACATGGCCGCAACGTTTATTCACCATGATCGCTATGAAAATGCCTTGATGCATTACGATGTGTTGCTGAAACAAGATCCATATAATGCTGAATATTTATACAACAGCGGTGTCGCACAAATGGCACTGGGTCACTTGAAAGAAGCCATCGCGCATTTTGAAGCTATGTTAACCCGTGACGACAAACACTTTGCCGCATTAAATAATCTAGCCGCCATTCAAATCCGCTTAGGCAACCGTGCAGAAGCCATCACCCTCCTCCAGCGTGCGATCGCTGCAAATCCCAACGATACAGCCAGCCAATTCATGCTACATGCGCTAACTGGCGATGAACAACACCCCAAGCCCTGTCAGGATTATGTCAGTAATTTATTCAATAACTATGCTCTGTATTATGACCAACACATGCAAGGCTCATTAAACTATACTCTCCCCTATAGCATCATGCAGGCTCTATACGGCATGGGTTATGCTCATTTTAAACAAACCATAGACTTAGGCTGCGGCACAGGTTTAAGCGGGGTTGTTTTACGTGAAGCAAGTGAACATCTAACCGGTCTTGATATCGCCGCTAAAATGATTGCTCAGGCTCGTGAGAAAGCAGTCTACGATACGTTGATTGAAGCCGAATTACTCAGCTATTTAGAAGAGAACCAACAGACATATGATCTAATCGTTGCCGCCGATGTCATACCCTACTCAGGTGATCTGCAACCGTTATTTACCATCATGAAACAACGCCTGAGCGCAAAAGGCCTCTTCGTATTCAGCAGCGAAATCAGCACCGACCAACCCTGGACATTACAAGACAGCGCACGCTTCTGTCATCACCCGGACTATGTTCATGACCTGTGTGCAGAGCACGATTTGGAATTAATCTATGAAGAAAAAATTGTAGCCAGACAACAAGAACATCAAGATTTATTTGTGATGCTTTATGTCGCAAAATTGTAGGGGCACGCGGCGCGCGCCCTTTCCTGTATTTATTAAAACGGAATAACCAAACTATCATCTACTTCATGTAACTGTGTTTTAAACAGCGCCTGGATTGCACTCAAGCTCGCAACATCCTGTGCTTCAAACCGCGCGACCAAACACGGAGTAGTGTTGGATGCACGTATCAATCCCCAACCATGCGAGAACTCAACACGTAGGCCATCAATTGTGATCCGTTGCGCATCAGGGAAATGGGCTTGTTCACTAAAGCGTTGCATGAAAACAAACTTTTCATCATCAACGATAGAAATTTTAATTTCCGGTGTATTCACACTATTGGGAATGGCCGCAAATTGCTCGCTCACGGTATCGGATGAGCTACTAACAATTTCTAATAAACGACACGCACTGTAAAGCGCGTCATCAAAACCAAACCAGCGGTCTTTAAAGAACAAATGCCCACTCATTTCACCAGCAAGCGCGGCATGTTCATCTTTCATCACGCGTTTGACTATCGAATGACCCGTCGGACACATTCTGGGAACGCCACCCGCTTTCGTAATTACATCAGCCAAATGTGATGAGCATTTAACATCATAAACAATCGTAGCACCTGGGTTGCGCGTCAACACTTCACGAGAATACATCATCATCAAGCGGTCCGGCCAAATCAGCTCACCTTGATTGGTAATAACGCCCAATCGATCAGCATCACCATCAAAAGCCAAACCGATATCCGCTTTATGCATTGCAACAGCAGCTTTTAGATCGGCCAAATTAGCCTCTACGGTTGGATCTGGGTGATGATTAGGAAAACGGCCATCGACGTCGCAATACAGCTCGATCACTTCACAGCCGAGCTGTCTGATCACTTGTGGGACAATCGGACCGGCAATGCCATTACCACAATCCACAACGACCTTTAACGGACGTCGAAGTTTCATGTCACTAAGCATGCGTTTAATGTAATCAGGCATAATATCAAACGTTTGATATTCGCCACGACCACTGATGAATTCACCGCGAGTAACCAAATCATGCAACATTTGAATATCAGCATCAGCCAGAGTCGTACCCGCCAATACCATTTTAATGCCATTGTAATCGGCAGGATTATGACTGCCTGTAACCATGACACCACTATCAATGCCTTGAACATGCGTTGCGTAATACATAACAGGTGTTGCAGCGGCACCTAAATCAACAACATTGATTCC